>JBOIFB010000124.1:0-8368 GCA_050741415.1 Burkholderiales bacterium
CTTGCAGCCCGCGCGCGGCTACTTGCAGCCCGCGCGCGGGCTACTTGAAATCGCCCGCGCTCATCACCGACAGGCGCGCCGGATCGAGGTGGCGCCGCAACGCGCCATTGACCTCGGGCGCGCTCAGCGCGGCGAGGCGCTGCTCGAGCCCCGCGTCCCAGGCCAGGCTGCGCTGCGTGTAAAGGTGGTCCGCCAGCCGTTCGGCGAGCGCGCGGTCGCTGCGCCGTGCGAGGCGCCGGGCCTCGATCAGCGCTTTCGCGCCGCTCTTGACCTCGCCGGCGCTGAAGCCGTCGCGCACCGCGCGCGCGAGCTCCTCGCGGATCGCGCGCTCGACCCGGTCCTTGTTGCCGGGCGCGAAATTCGCCGACACTCCGAATGCGGCCACCGGGTAGAACGCCCCCGCGCTGAACGAGGTATGGACGCTATAGGACAGGCCTTCAGTCTCGCGCACGCGCTGCGGGATGCGAGCCGCGAGCGAGCCGCCCAACAGGTAGTTCGCCAGCACCAGCGCAGGGTAGTCGGGGTCGTCGTCCCGCAGGGCGAAGTTCAGGCCGGCGCGCAGCACGGCGTTCGCCTTGTCCGGGGTGCGCAGCTCGCCCTCGAGCGGCGGCGGGTCGTAGGAGCGCGCGGCGACCCGCGCGAAGGGGCGCGGGTTCTTCCAAGCGCCGAACAGCGCCTCGATCTGCCGCGCGAGCGCATCGGGATCGAACTCGCCCACCGCCGCGAAATCCGCGCCGGTGGCGCCGAGCAGCTCGCGATAGCAGGACTCGGCGCCGACCGGGGTCGCGGCCCGGAGCTGCTCGACCTGCTCGTCGATCGTCTCGGCGTAGTACGGGTGGCCCTTCGGGTAGGGATTGAGATGGCGCGCGAGCTGCAGGGCCGCGATCGCCGCCGGGTCGCTGCGCTGCTCTTCGGCGCCGGTCAGGAGCGCGCGCCGGAGCGCCTCGAACTCGCCGGACGGAAACGCCGGCTCCTGCAGCGCTTCGGCGGCCAGGCGCAGCGCCCCGGATAGCCCGGCCGACGGGACTTCGAGCCGCGCGCCGTCTGCGCCCAGCGCCACCGAAGCGTTCAGGCGCTCGAAGGCGTCGCTCAGCTCGGCGCGGCTGTGCCGGCGCGTGCCGCGCAGCAGCATGCTGCCCGCGAGCGAGCAGGCGGTGACGCGTCCGGTCATGCTCGGTTCGTCGCCCCAGTGAAGCGCGAGGCGCGCGACGACGGTGTGGCCGCGCGTCTTCTTGGGCAGCAGCGCGACGCGGATGCCGTTCGCGAGCGTGCGGCGAATCACGCGCGCCTCGACCTTGGCGGGCGTGGGATCGAAGGCCTCGCCCGCCGCCGGCGCCTCGCCGCCGCGGTAATCCGCCAGCGCCTGCGCCAGGTCGGGCGGCGGGCGGATCTGCGCCCGGTCCGGGTGCCGGGTCGGCAGGAACACGCCCAGCACCCGGTTGGTCGGCTTGAAATAGGCGAGGGCGACGCGCTGCACGTCGGCCACGCTGACCGCGCGCAGGCGGTCGCGGTAGAGATAGAACAGGCGCCAGTCGCCGATCGCGGCGAATTCGGACAGCGCGCGCACCAGCGCGCCGGTATCGCGCTGCGCCTGGTCGAAGTCGTTCAGCAGCTCGGTCCTCGCGCGCCGCACCTCCTCGGCGCGCACCGGGTGGCGGCCGATGCCTTCCAGCTCGGCGAGCAGCGCGTCGCGCGCCGCGTCGACCGAGGCGTCCTTCGGCAGCCCGGCGCCGAACGAGGCGAAACCCGGGTCGTGCAGCGCGCGCTCCGAACCCCAGGTGTAGCTCGCCAGCCCCTTCGTCACCAGCGCGCGATGCAGCCGGCCCGAGGGCGTGCTGCCGAGCACGCTGACCAGCACGTCGAGCGCCGGGTAGTCGGGGTCGCTGCCGGCCGGGACGCGGTACAGCGCGCTCACCAGCGGCGCCTCGCCGCTGCGGCGCAGGGTCACCGTGCGCGCGCCGTCCTGCGCCGGCTCCTCGGTGTAGAGCGAGGGCAGGATGCGCGCCGGGCGCGGGATCGAGCCGAAGGTTTCCTGCACCCGCTCGAGCGCGCGTGCCGGATCGAAGCGCCCGCCGACGATCAGCAGCGCGTTGTCGGGCTGGTACCAGGTACGGTAGAAGGCCTGCAGGCGCTCGATCGGAACATGCTCGATGTCCGAGCGCGCGCCGATGATGGGGTGGCCGTAGTTGTGCCAGGCGAAGGCGAGCTGCAGCGTGCGCTGAAACAGCACCGCGCCGGGGTTGTTCTCGCCCATCTCGAACTCGCTCCGCACCACCCTCATCTCGCTCTCGAGATCGGCCTTGGCGATGAACGAGTTGACCATCCGGTCGGCTTCCATGCCGAGCGCCCAGTCCAGGCTGGCTTCGCTCGCCGGCATGGTCTCGAAGTAGTTGGTGCGGTCGTAGGCGGTGGTTCCGTTCCAGCGCGCGCCGCGGCCGGCGAGGTCGCGTTTGAGGTCCGGGTGGCGCGGCGTGCCCCTGAACAGCATGTGCTCGAGCAGGTGCGCCATGCCTTTTTCGCCGTAGCCTTCCTGGCGCGAGCCGACCAGGTAGGTCATGTGCACCGTCACCGTGTCGGCGCCCGGGTCGGGAACGGTCAGCACGCGCAGCCCGTTGTCGAGCCGGTACTCGGTCACCCCCTCGATCGCCGCCGCCTGCTGCGGCGCTTCGGCGGCCGCGGCACAGCCGGCGAGCAGCGCGGCGCAGAGCCACGCAAGGGCTAAGAAGGGGCGATTGAAATGCATGGGCGGCCGCACCGGCCGGCCAATGTATAGACCGGCGGTACCGCCGCGCCGGCGCTCAGCCTAGCTGGCCGAGCAGGGTTTCGGCGCCCGAGACCTCGTACTTGCCCGGCGCCTCGATGTTGAGCTGTTTCACCACGCCGTTATCGACCAGCATCGAGAAGCGCTGCATCCGCAGTCCCATGCCGCGCGCCGACAGGTCGAGCTCGAGGCCGAGCTTCTTGGTGAATTCGGCGCTGCCGTCGCCGAGCATGCGGATCTTGCCGCTCGCCTTTTCGTCCCGGCCCCAGGCGTTCATGACGAAGCCGTCGTTCACCGCCACGCACCAGACTTCGTTCACGCCCTTCGCCTTCAGCTTTTCGATGTTCGCCACGTAGCTCGGCACGTGCTTGGCCGAACAGGTCGGGGTATACGCACCGGGCAGGCCGAAGATCACGATCTTCTTGCCCTTGGCGGCTTCCGCGACGCCGACTTCCTTGGGCGGCATCGGACAGCCGGTGGCGTCGAAATCGAAGGATTCGTTCAGCTTGGCGTCCGGCAGCCGGTCGCCGATTTTGATCGTCATGCCCATGCTCCTTCGGTGGTGGTGGACTAAGGGCGCAAATGATAGCGCATGCTATTTCCGGTCCGCGCGGCTGCGCCGCTTGCCCCGGGTCGGGGCGCCTTTGCGCAATTCGGAGCCGTAGTTGAAGCTGTTGTCGCCTTTTTCCTTGGCTGCCTCGCGCATGCGCGTTTCGGCGATCGTTTCGCGCGCGATGGCGGCGCCGTGCTTTCGTTTCATGGCTGTCCCGTGCGGTTTCGTGAGGGGGCGATTCTACCCGAGCAGCGCGGCCTTGCGGCCGCCGCGGGCCGGGGAGGACGCCATGGCGAATTCCGGCCTGGCGGTGTAGTGTTCCGGCGAAGGAAGCGATGATCGCATGCAGCAAGCGGTAAAGACACCCTCGGGCGAGCGCCGCCTGACCTTGAACGAAGTCCTCGACTGGCTGGTCGAGGACGGCATGGCCGACCCGGCCGCGGTCGAGCAGTTCAGGAAGGAGCGGCGCTTCTACCGCGGCAGCCACCACCCGCTGGTGATCGTCGCGGAGCAGAAGTGGAAGAGCCTCGCGGCGCCGCATCGCCCGCTGTCGCTGGACGCCCTGGCCGAGTGGCTGGCGCGGCGCGTCGATCTGCCCTACCTGCGCATCGATCCGCTCAAGATCGATTTCTCGGCCGTGACCGAAGTCATGTCGAGCGCGTATGCGACGCGCTTTCGCGTCCTGCCGGTGGCGATCAGCGCCAAGGAGACCGTGATCGCGACGGCCGAGCCGTTCATCCGCGAGTGGGAGCGCGAGCTCGCCGGCATCCTCAGGCTCGAGGTGCGGCGGGTGATCGCCAATCCGGCGGACATCGAGCGCTACCAGGTCGAGTTCTACAACCTGGCGAAGTCGGTCAAGGGCGCCAACAAGTCCGCCACCGGCGCGAGCGGGCTGTCGAGCTTCGAGCAGTTGGTCGAGCTCGGCAGCGGCAACAAGCAGCTCGACGCCAATGACGCGCACGTGGTGAGGGTGGTCGACTGGCTGTGGCAGTACGCATTCGAGCAGCGCGCGAGCGACATCCACATCGAGCCGCGGCGCGACGTCGGCATCGTGCGCTTCCGCATCGACGGCGTGCTGCACCAGGTCTACCAGGTACCGGTCGGGGTGCTGAACGCGATGACCAGCAGGATCAAGATCCTCGGCCGCATGGACGTGGTCGACAAGCGCCGCCCGCAGGACGGGCGGGTCAAGACCCGCACCCTCGATGGACAGGAGGTCGAGCTGCGCCTGTCGACGCTGCCGACCGCCTTCGGCGAGAAGCTGGTGATGCGCATCTTCGACCCGGAGGTGCTGATCCGCGACTTCAGCGAGCTCGGCTTCACGCGCGAGGACGACGAGCGCTGGAAGGAAATGACCGTGCGGCCGAACGGCGTGGTGCTGGTCACCGGGCCGACCGGCTCGGGCAAGACGACCACGCTCTATTCGACGCTCAAGCAGCTCGCGACCGCCGAGGTCAACGTCTGCACCATCGAGGATCCGATCGAGATGGTCGAGCCGCTATTCAATCAGATGCAGGTGCAGCCTGCGATCGAAATCGGCTTCGCCGACGGGCTGCGCGCGCTGATGCGCCAGGACCCGGACATCATCATGGTGGGCGAGATCCGCGACCTGGAAACCGCCGAGATGGCGGTCCAGGCGGCGCTCACCGGGCACCTGGTGCTCTCGACCCTGCACACCAACGACGCGCCGAGCGCGCTGACGCGGCTGCTCGAGCTCGGCATCGCGCCCTACCTGCTCAACGCGACCCTCAACGGCGTGATGGCGCAGCGCCTGCTGCGCACGCTGTGCGCGCACTGCAAGCGCAAAGTCGACCTCAACCGGGCCGAGGACGAAGCGGCGTGGGACCTGCTGGTGGCGCCGTGGAAGTCCAGGCGCCCGGCGAGCATGTACGCGCCGGTCGGCTGCCTGGAGTGCCGCATGACCGGCTTCCATGGACGCATCGGGGTGTACGAAACGCTCATCTGCACGAGCGAGATCAAGGAGCTGGTCGCCGCCGGCGCCGACCTGGCGCGCATCCGCGAGCGGGCCAGCAAGCAGGGCATGAAGCCGCTGCGCATCAGCGGCGCGATGAAGGTGGCGGCGGGGCTGACGACGATCGAAGAGGTCCTCAAGGTGGCGCCGCCGGCGCGCGACTCCGCGGCGGCCTGAGCGCGTGCGCAGCGTCCTGCGCCGGTTCCTGGCCCATGTACGGCGCGACGCTCTGCTGCGCGGCGTGCTGCTCTACCTGGCGATCACCGGGCCGCTTGCGCTCGGGCTCAAGCTCGCGCTCTCGCCCTACCTTGCTCCCGAGGCGCTCGCCGCGCTCGACGCCGCGCTGCTCGCGCTGCTCGCGGGCGGATTCATTTTCGTGCTGGTGCAGGGGTCGTTGCGCCGCGGCGAGGACGAGATCATGGCGCTGCGCTCCGATAGCGAGCGCTTCCGCAGCCTGACTGCGCTGTCGGCGGACTGGTTCTGGGAGACCGACGCCGAACACCGCCTGACCTGGTTGAGCGGCGGCGCGCCGGTGATGATGATCTTCGGCCAGGGGGCGGCCTACGGCAAGCGCTTCTGGGAGGCGCCGGGGGTCGAGGTCGAGCCGGAGGCGCTGGCGCGGCACCTGGAGCAGATCGGCGCGCAGCAGCAGTTCTTCGACCTCGAGATCGCGCGCCGCGACGAGCGCGGTGCGCGCGTGTTTCACATCGTCTCGGGCCAGCTGCGGCGCGACGCGCCCGGCAACTTCCTCGGCTACCGCGGCGTGGGCCGCGACGTGACCGAGCAGCGTGGGGCCGAGCGCGCGCTGGCGGCGGCCAAGGAGCGGCTCGAGCTCGCGCTCGAGGGCGGCAACCTGGCGAACTGGGACTGCGATCTGGACAACGACGTGCTGCACCTGGGGACCGGCTGGGCGCAGGTGCTCGGGCGCAAGCCCGAGATCAGCGAACCGAACGCCGCCCAGGTGCGGGAGCTCGTGCATCCCGACGATCGCGCTGCGGCGCACGACGCCTTGGTCGCCGTCCTGAAGGCCGAGCGAGAGGATTTCGGCATCGACGTGCGGGTGCGCAGCGCGGGCGAGCAGTGGAAGTGGCTGCACGCGGCAGGGCGCGCCACGCTGCGCGGCGCCGACGGGCGCGTGCGGCGCATGTCCGGGATCGCGGCGGACATCGACGTGCGCAAGCACGCCGAGCAGGCGCTGCGCGAGGCCGAGGAGCGCTACCGCGCGCTGATCGAGCTCGCCCCGGACGGGCTGCTGGTGCACAGCGGCGGCATCATCGAGTACGCCAACCCCGCCGCGGCGCGCATCCTCAAGGCCGCCAGCCCGGCGCGCCTGATCGGCATGCGAATCGAGGAGCTGGTGCATCCGGAGGAGGCCGCCCGGCTGCGCGAGCGCATGCAGTACCTCGCCGCGGGGCCGGGCAGCACCGCTTTCGAGGAGCGGCGGATGCGCTGCTTCGACGGCGGGCAGGCGGTGATCGAGGCCGCCGGCGTGTCCTACCTGGAGCGCGGCCGGCTGGTGGTGCAGTCGGTGCTGCGCGACGTGAGCGAGCAGCGCAGCGCGCGCGAAGAGCTGGCCGAGCGCGAGCAGCGTTTCCGCGACGTGGTCGAAGCCGCCGGCGAGTACGTGTGGGAAACCGACGCCGCCTGGCGCTACACCTATCTCTCGGCGCGGGTCGAGGCGGTGCTGGGCTACATGCGCTCGGAGATGCTCGGGCGGCCGCCGCAGGATTTCATGCCGCTGGGCGAGTCGCGCGGCAACGACGAGTGGTTCGCGCGCAAGGCGGCGCATGGCGAGCCGTTTCGGGACTTCGTGTTCCGCACCATTACAAAGTCCGGCCGCGTCATCTGGCAGTCGGTGAGCGGAGTACCGGTGAGCGACGCCGCGGGCCGGCTGGCGGGCTACCGCGGGACCGGCGCCGACATCACCGCGCGCAAGCAGGCCGAGGAGAGGATCGAGTACCTCGCCACGCGCGACGCGCTGACCGGGCTGCCCAACCGCGTGCTGCTCAGCGATCGCTCCGACCAGGCGATCCTCACCGCGGCGCGCAGCCGCGGCCAGCTCGCGCTTCTGTGCATCGACCTCGACCGCTTTCAGCTGGTGAACGATTCGCTCGGGCACCAGGTGGGCGACGCGCTGCTGCGCGCGGTCGGCGAACGGCTCGGCAACACGCTGCGGCGCGACGACACCCTGGCGCGGCTCGGCGGGGACGAGTTCGTTCTGCTGTGGAACGGACTCAAGAGCGGGCCGGACGCGGCGGTGGTGGCGCAGCGCGTGCTCGGCATCCTGGCGCGGCCGTTTACGGTCGAAGGACACACCTTGAGCATCGGCGCCTCGATCGGAATCAGCATCTATCCGGCCGACGGGCACGACTCGGCGGCGCTGCTCAAGAGCGCCGACACCGCGATGTACGCCGCCAAGGACGGCGGGCGCAACGCGTTCCGCTTCTTCGCCCCCGAGCTGCACACGCGCGCGGTGGAGCGCCTGACGCTGGAGAACGACCTGCGCCGCGCGCTCGCGCGCGGCGAGCTGCGGCTGCACTACCAGCCGGTGGTGCGGGGCCGGCGCGGCGGATCGATCGTCGGCTGCGAGGTGCTGGTGCGCTGGCAGCACCCGGAGCGCGGCCTGCTGCTGCCCGACGCCTTCATTCCGCTCGCGGAAGCCTGCGGCCTGATCCGCGCGGTGGGCCAATGGACGCTCGAGCGGGCGCTGGCGCAGATCGGCGCCTGGCAGCAGGCGCTTGCGGCCGTGCCCTGGTTCGCGCTCAACGTCTCTGCGCTCGAGCTGGCGCAGGGCGAGAGCTATGTCGGCCAGCTGCGCGAGGCGATGGCGGCGCACCGCATCGCCGCCGGCAGCCTCGAGCTCGAGGTCACCGAGCGCGTGCTGATGTCGGACCTGCCGCAGAACATCGAGACTTTGCGCCAGCTCGGCCAGGCCGGCGTGCGGCTCGCGATCGACGACTTCGGCACCGGCTATTCGAGCCTTTCCTATCTGCGCCGCCTGCCGATCGACAAGCTCAAGATCGACCGCTCCTTCCTGCAGGAGCTGGCCTCGCATCACGCCGACGAGACCATCGTGCAGACC
>JBOIFB010000125.1:0-2298 GCA_050741415.1 Burkholderiales bacterium
GCGCCGTCGAGCTGGAACTGCACGCCGGCCACGCCGACGTCGTCCGACGCGCTCGCGCTCACGGTGAAGGTTCCCCCGACGCTCGCGCCGGACGCCGGCGACGAGATACTGACCGTCGGCGGCGTGGTGTCGCCCGCGCTCGCCAGCTTGAGCACGACCGCGCCGTTGTGGCCGGGCAGGGCGATAGTGCTCACGACCGGAATCGAGCCGAGTGCCGAAAGGAGATTGTCGTGCGTAAGCTGCTGGCCGGGCTGTGGCAGGGTCAGCGCCGGCACGTCGTTCGGCGTCGGGTTGACGAACACGTAGCCCTTCTGGAACTCGCGCCAGTACACGTTGACCCCGCCGACGGTCGTCACGGCGTAGGGCCCGACGGCCTTGCCGAGATCGAGGTTGTCGTACTCGGCGTAGCGCAGGATCGCGTTGTATTCGCCGTCGGCGCCGTGGAACATGAAGTAGTCGTTGTTCAGCACGTCGTTCTTGCCCAGCAGGAACGAGCCCATCGAGTACCACAGCGTCTGCCAGAAGGTCACCGGCTTGCCCCAGTTGTCGGTGCCCGAGGCCCCCGGCGCGAGGGCGGTATGGCTCAGCAGCGTGACCTTGGAATGCTGGATCGCGGCCATCGTGTCGAGCTGGCGCTTCCAGACGTCTTCGGGATAGAACTGGGTCGCCCACGGCCCCCACTCGACCGCGAAGGCGCCTTCTTCCATGATGGCGTCGGGCGGATTGGCGCTCGCATCGAGCGCCAGCCAGGCGGCGCTGCCCTCCGGCGTGCTGCTGGTCGTGCGGTTGCACCAGAGCTTCTGGCCGACGCCGTGCATCCCGGCCGTGATCGCCTGGGCGAACGAGTTCATCGCCGCGCTCCAGGCGGTGTCGGTCGGGTACTTGACGGGCACGGTATTTTCGCCCGCGTCGGCCTGGCGCGTGGTGCAAACGTCGGCGAACACGCCGTCGGCGACCCACGGCTGACTCGTGATGTCGGCCTCGACCGCGGTCACCCAGTACGACTGGTAGGCGCTCGAGCCGAAGTCCAGCAGGTACGAATACATGCCGGCGCCGGGATTCGAGAATATGGCGTTGTAGACCCGCGCCCCCGTGCTGTCGAGCAGAAACAGCTCGGGATGGTTGCCGTTGAGGCTGCCCATCGGATGCCCGCGCGAGACGTTGTAGCGGCCCAGCGTGTTGATGAACAACTGCTGGGTCGAATCCTGATTGTTGACCATCTCCGGCCCGAGCTCGTACAGGTAGATTTCCATCCCCGGGTTGAGAGCCTTGATCGCCGCCCACGTGTTCGGAGGGATTTGCTGATAGCGGAACCGGTCGATACTGAGGATGTCGAACTGCGCCAGTTTCGACGCGTCCACCGCAGTCAGCGTCGGGCCGCTGCCGTAGTAAAGCGTTGCAGTCTGAATGAACTTGGAGCCGGCCGCGGCTGCGAGCGTATGTAGCGACGCAGCCGTGCTGAGTAGGAAAGCAGCGAGCGCGCCGCGCAGGAATTTCGAGAGTGTCATGGCGTCCTTCGTGTAGTCGAGCCGCTACAGAATGTGGCGCCATGGTGGCTGTTAAGTAGTGTTCGCTCGCGGTCAAAATGCTCTCAATAGGTTGACCGGACTATCGCGTGGTTTGCCAAACGAGAACAACGACACGCGTGTCGTCGCCGTGCGACGACGACACGTTACGTCTTGTCGTGGCATGCCGACGCGCATGATGCCCGGCATGTGCCGATCGGATCAGCGCGCAAGATTAATTCGCGAACCTTGAGTCGATATCGTGAGTGGCTCGTGCGGACGCTTCGCCCGCCACCGCAACCGGAGGCATGACTCGCTTGGTCGAGAAGCTCTACGCCGTGCCGTCGCGACTGGTGCGAGCGCTTGCGGCGGCGCTCTTTCTCCTCGTGGCGATTCTCACGATCGCGACGGCGTTCGGCCAGGGGCGCGAAACGCTGGGCGCCGGCGACAGCGTTCGCATCACGGTGTTCCAGAATCCGGACCTGACGACCGAGACGCGCCTCTCGGAGGCCGGCACGATCAGCTTTCCGCTGATCGGCGAGGTGAGCCTGGCCGGCCTCACACCGGAGGGCGCCGCAGCGCGCATCGCCGCGCAGCTGAGGGACGGGAAGTTCGTGCTCAAGCCGCAGGTCAGCGTCGAAGTGACCAAGCTGCGCAGCCGGCAGGTTTCCGTGCTGGGCGAGGTCGCGCGGCCGGGGCGGTATCCGCTCGACGGCGCCCGCGTCAGGCTGACCGACGTGCTCGCGCTCGCTGGCGGGATCACGCAGCAGGGCGCCGACACGGTGACCGTGGT
>JBOIFB010000125.1:2308-8346 GCA_050741415.1 Burkholderiales bacterium
GCGACGCGACGAACCGGATCGAGGTCGACGTGCCGGCGATGTACCGCGCCGGCGATTTTTCGCGCGACATCGAGCTGCACAGCGGGGATTCGATCTACGTGCCGCGCGCGCCCGTGTTCTACATCTACGGCGAGGTCCGGCGCGCGGGCGTGTATCGCCTGGAGCCGGGCATGACCGTGGCGCAGGCACTTTCGGTCGGCGGCGGGCTGACGGAGCGCGGCACCGAACGGGGGCTGGAGATCCGGCGCAGGACCCCCGACGGCAAAGCGCGCGAGATCGAGGCGCGCCTGACCGCCAGCGTCGAGCCCGACGACGTGATCTACGTCAAAGAGAGCCTGTTCTAGATGAGCATCCGGCAATTCCTGCTCGCCTTGCGCGCCCGCTTCGCAGTCTTCGCGACGGTGCTGCTCGCCACGCTGCTGGCGGCCGTCGGAGCGAGCCTGCTGCTGCCCAAGTCCTACAAGGCGACCGTCTCGCTGCTGGTCGACGCGAAGGACGAGCAGTCGCTGAGCAATACCATGCGCCCGCTGATCCTGCCGCAGGAGCGGCTCAGCTACCTGCAGACCCAGATGGACATCATCACCAGCCGCAGGGTGGCGGGCAAGGTCGTGCGCGACCTCGATCTCGCGCACAAGCCCGCGCTGCGCGCAGCCTACGCCAAGGCGAAGAGCGGCAGCGGCTCGATCGACGACTGCTTGATAGACGATCTGCTCGCAAACCTCAAGGTGGACACGACTCAGAGCAACGTCGTCCAGCTCAGCTTTTCGTCCGAGGATCCCGCGTTTGCGGCGTCGGTCGCCAACGCCTTCGGCAAGGCCTACGTCGATACGATGCTCGAGTTGCGCGTCGCGCCCACGCGGGAGGCCGCGGCGTGGTTCGACGAGCAGCTCAAGAGTTTGCGCGCCAGCCTTGAGCAGGCGCAGGCCCGCCTGACCGCCTATCAGCGGCAAAACGGGATCGTCGCCACCGACGACGGCTCCGACCTCGACAATACCCGGCTGGCGGACATTTCGAGGCAGCTGGTGAATGCCCAGGCCCAGACCTACGACGCGAGCGCAAGGCTCGAGCAGGCGCGCGCATACCTCGCGCGCGGCGGTGCGCCCGAGAGCGCCCCCGAGGTGCTCTCCGATTCGCTGGTGAGCAAGCTCACGTCCGACCTGCTGCTAGGCGAGGCGAAGCTGCATAAGGTCGCCTCGCAGCTCGGCGTCAACCATCCCAGCTACCAGCGGCAGCTCGCGGAGAATCGCGGCCTGCGCGAGAAGATCAAGGCCGAAATTCAGAAGGTCTTGGGTGACCTGGAGGATACGGTGCGCCAGGACCGCCGGCGCGAAGCCGATCTGCGCGCGGCGATCGACGCGCAGCGCGAGCGCGTGCTGCAGGAGAAGGCGAGCCGCAACCAGGCGGCGGTCCTGCAGCGCGACGTCGAGAATGCCCAGCGCGCCTACGGCCTCGCGCTGGAGCGCTTCACCTCGAACAGGGTCGACAGCCGCGCGAACCAGACCAATGTCGCCGTGCTCAGCCCCGCCGCGGTCCCCGATACGCCCTCGCGTCCGCGCCTGACGCTCAACGTCGCCGTGGCCCTGGCGGTCGGCACCCTGCTCGGCGTCGGGCTGGTGATGCTGATCGAGACGCACGATCGGCGGGTGCGATCGCCCGCGGATCTGCAGCTGGCGGACGAAGCTCCGCTGCTGGCGGTGCTCGGCGCCTGGGGCGGCGCGGCGGAGCGCCTGCTCGGCTCCGCCGCGGCGCCCGCCCTGCCGCGGCCGGAGGGTTAGATGGCGAACAACACGAGAGAAAATGTGCTGGCGATGGACGCGCGGCGCCACGGCGCGGCGCAGGCCGTGCCGGGCGGCCGGAGCATAAGCGGAGAGCTGGTGGTGGCCCGCGATCCGCTGCAGCTGCGCGCCGAGGAGCTGCGCGCCCTGCGCACGCGGATCCTGATCCGCTGGGCGCAGACCGGAGTCCGGCGCCGGATCCTCGTGGTCGCGAGTCCCGGCCCGGCCGAAGGCCGCAGCTACGTGGCGGCGAACCTCGCGCTCGCGTTCGCGCAGCTGGGCGAGCGCACGCTGCTGATCGACGCCGACTTGCGCGCGCCGCGCCAGCAGCGCATCTTCGATGCGCCGGAGCAGCCGGGCCTGACGGCGGTCCTTTCCGGGCGCGCTGGGCACGGCGCCGTGCTGGCGCTGCCCGAATTCGGGGGGCTTTCGCTCCTGACTGCCGGCGCGCAGGCCGCCAATCCTCAGGAACTGCTGCTGGGACCAGCGCTTGCCCGATTGCTGGACGAGCTGGCGACCGAATTCGACTCCATCGTGTGCGACTCTCCCCCGGCGGCGAACTGTGCCGACGCGCAAAGCCTCGCGTTCCGCGCCGGCAGCGCACTGGTCATCGCGCGCAAGGACCGCACACGCATCGGCGACGCGCAGCGCACGGTGCGGGAGCTGAGCGCGACGGGCGCCCGCATCGTCGGGACGGTGTTCAACGCATTTTGAGCCGGGCTGACATGGTCCCGGGATTCGAGCGCTGGACGGCCTCCGCAAGGCCCCCGGCTGCGCTCGAGCGCGGGCCGCTCGCCGCAGCCGTGCTGCTCGGGGTCCTTTGCGGGGGCGCCGTCGCGCTCGCCGGATTGAACGCCCTCTACCTGTGCGCGGGGGCGATCGCCTGCGCCTTCATCCTGCTCGACTTCCGTATCGGCGTGGTGCTCCTGATCCTGCTGATGCCAATCTCGACGAGCTATGTGTTCCCGCACGAGATGTTCGGCATCAAGGGCCTGAATCCGCTCAACCTGCTGCTGGTCGGGACCTTGGGCTCGTACCTGATCGGCGCGATGTCCGGCGGCAGCCTGCGGCGCTTCGTGCCGCGCCCGCTGCTGTGGCTCTACGTCCTTCCGTTGGTCGTCGCGGGCCTGCGCGGGGTACGCCATTTTGGCGAGATCGCCCCGGTGTTCTTCATGTACGACGTGGTCGATTTCCAGAACCCGACGGGCTACCTCGTCAACCTAGTGGCCAAGCCGCTGCTCCTCCTCACCTTCGCGCTGCTGGTCGCCGCCGCGGTGTCGAAGTCCGCAAAGCCAGAGAAGTTCCTGCTGCCGGCATGGATCTCGATCTGGGTGATGAGCCTGATGGTCGTCGTGTTCGTGCTGCAGTCCGGCGTCGGGCTGCAACAGCTCGCGAGCAGCCGCGAGCGCGCGTTCCTGGGAGCGCTCGGCATGCACGCCGACGCGTTCGGCCCGCTGTACACGGTCGCGTACGCGCTGCTGCTCTTTACCTGGGCGGAGACCCGGGCCCCCGCGGCGCGGCTCGGGCTGGCCGCTTCGATGGGGCTCACGGCAGTCGCCCTGATGCTCACGTTTTCGCGCGGCGCCTTCGTTGCGTTCATGCTGGTCAACGTCCTGTTCCTACTGTGGCGCCGGAACGCGAGCGCGCTCGTGTTCGTCGGGCTGCTGGCGGCATTGGGGCTGTTCGCGCTTCCGGCCGCGGTCTACGAGCGGGTCCAGCATGGCTTCGGACACGGGTTGAACGCGATCAGCGCCGGCCGGATCGACATGCTCTGGCTGCCTCTGCTTCCGCAGGTGCTTCGCCATCCGGTCTTGGGCAGCGGCCTCGAGTCGATTCTGTGGTCCGAGCCGATGCGCAGGGGGGCGGGGGTGACCATTCTCGCGGCGACGCATCCGCACAACGCTTACCTGGAGGCGCTGCTCGATATGGGGATCGTCGGGCTGGCGCTCTTCGGCGCGTACTTCGCGCACGTCTGGAAAGGCCTGCGCGCGCTCGCCGTGGATGCCTCGCTCAGCCCCAGGCTGCGCGGCTTCTTCCTGGGCGCGGCCGCCGGACTGCTCGCGCTCCTGGTTACCTCCTTCGTCGAGGGCAGTCTCAGGCCGCAGCCGGAGCAGGTGTTCCTGTGGCTGGCCATCGGAATGATGTACGGGCAGCGCAGGCGGTGAGCCGAGGGCGCGTGCCGCGCATCCTGCTCGTCACCGGCTCGCTCGACCACGCCGGAGCCGCGGAAATGATAGGGGCCGGATCTACCTCCCGCTGCGCGACGCCTGGCGACGTCGAAGAGTCGCGGCATAGGGCAGCCAGGAAAGGTATGCCGGCAAGCTCGCCGGCAGGTCGCCTTTCATGGAAAGGAACGGGTGCTCGACGTAGCGGTAGGTAAACGCCGACAGCAAGACTGCGATCACCGCCGCCGCCGAGGCGACCAACCAGTAGCGCGAGTCGCCCAGCTGACCGATCGGCACCAGTGACGCGACGACCCGCACGACCACGAATACGACGATCGCGTGCAGCAGGTAGAAACTGTAGCTGATCATGCCGAGCAGCTTGGCGGGCGCCGATCGGAGCAGGCCGAACAGACTGTTGCCGTGCACGATGCAGAGAAAGAATACGAACAGCGTGATGACCGGGACGCGCCCATAACCAGAGGGCAAGAGGAAAGTCAGGGCGAGCGCTGCGAGCGCCACCGGAGTCCACATCGGATCCGCCAGCCGGCCGCCCAGCCAGCGCTTGTGGACGAGCAGAGCGGCGATGGCGCCGGCAACGAAATTGAGGGTCACCGGAACACGCAGGCCGAACACGAGCGCCACAATGAACAGCGCAACGCCCCAGGCTGGCTTTGCAAACAACGCAAGGAACGGCAGCGAAATGTAGAACAGCCATTCGAACGCCAGCGTCCAGTAGACCGGATTGATGTAATGCCCGTCGCTGAAGCCGTTGAGCGCGCCGTATTCCATGAACCCGAACGAGAACCACGCCCGCAGCTCTTTGATCAGGGAGGCCGGACCGGTCCTGAGGCTGAACCCGCTCAGGGCCGCGACGACCGCGAGGGCCATCAGCACGGAGACAAGGTACATCGGCACGATGCGGCGAATCCGCGACAGATAGAGCGGGACGACGTCCAGCGAACCGTGCGTGCGCAGGACGCGGCCCCAGAACAGGAATCCGGTGATCATGAAGAACAGCGACACGCCGATTTGACCGGTCAGCTCGTAATGCGGTGCCGCGCCGACCGTCCAGAATCCGTCGAGGTTGTAGTAATAGTTGTTGACGGCATGGTTGAAGAACACCCCCAGCGCCAGAAACCCACGCAGGCCGTCGAGCATTTCGGCGCGCCCGGGCTTGGCGTCCAGCACTTCTCGGCGATAGAACGGATTTGCGCGCAGAATCGCGAGCGCCACGGCCAGGCACAGCAGGTTGATGGCAAAGAACGGCAGGTAGCTCGAGATGCTCATGCGCGAAGACGTGACCCCGCAGGCAGGCTCTTTTGTAACAGGAGCGCAATTCGCTCAATGGGCGGCCCGGCGGCCATTGGCTGAGCCGAATGGACTACGCGCGGCCTAGTTGACAGCCGCCAGCCCGCTCGCAGCGTCGAAGCTCACCGTCCTGCCGCCCACGGTCACGCGCCCGGCGCCATCCAGTCCGCGCTGGATCCGGGCACGCAGGAAACCGCGTGGGCGGCTGATCCTCGAGCTTGCAGGACGGGTGCCGCCGGGCACGCCCTCCATCCGGACTACGCCGGCGGCGCAGAGACGACACGGAGAGATTCGATCATGGCCCGATGGCGCGCTACCCACGACGCGTACCTGGAGGCGCTGCTCGACATGGGAATCGCCGGCACCGCGCTGCGTTGCGCGTATTTCGCGCACGTCTGGAAGAGATTCCGCGCGCTGGCTGCTGATCTGTCGCTCAGTCCGGGGCCGCGCGGCTTCTTCCTCGGAACGGCGGCCGACCTGCTCGCGGTCGGCATGCTGTACGGCCAGCGCAGGCGATGAGCGAGCCGGCCGCGCTTGGCGCAGGCGTCCCGACCACCCGCAAGCTCGGGCAGCGCGCGCTGTCGCTCGGCGCGGCCAACGCCTTCGAGTTTGCGCTCCAGTTCCTCCTTCCGGTCGTGCTGGTGCGCTGCCTCGACACCGAAGCTTTCGGCCAGTACCGGCTGCTGTGGCTGGTGGTGGCGACGATCGTCGGGCTGGGGGCGCTCGACATGCCGGCGAGCCTGTACTACTTCCTGCCCCGCTCGGGGACGGACGCCAAGCGCCTGTACAT
>JBOIFB010000126.1:0-8336 GCA_050741415.1 Burkholderiales bacterium
TGACCACGCGCTTGCCGTCGGTCGTCGTGGCCTTGAGCTGGCGCCCCTCGATCGTCACCTTGGCGATCTGGCCCGACTTGACCTCGTCCAGGAACTGCGAATACTCCATCGGCGACTGCGGCGCACGGCGGGTATTGAACTGATTGAACACGGTCATCAGCACCAGCCCGATGACGAGCCAGATGACCAGGTTTTTAAGCATGTTGTTCAAAAACTTGCTCCTTCGCGCACTTCGCACAAGTGGTTCATTCTAGCGCCGATTTCGGGCCGCGCCCCAGCAAATAGGTCTCGCGCGACTCGCCGCGCGATGCGCCGGGCTTGCGCACCGCCACGGTCTGAAACGCCCGCCTGGCCGCGGCCAGCACTTCCTCGAAAGCCGCGCCCTGAAATACCTTGACCAGCAGCGCGCCGCTTGGTTGCAGCACTTCGCGCGCCAATTCCAGCGCCAGGTGCGCCAACTCGGCCGCGCGCGCCTGGTCGACCGAGGCGATCCCCGACAGGTTGGGCGACAGGTCGGACATCACCAGGTCCGCATCCCCGCCCAACGCCTCGCACGCCGCCGCGCGCGCCTGCGGCTCGCGCACGTCGCCCCTTAACACCGTAACGCCCGATATGGGGGCGATTTCGAGCAGATCAATCGCCACCACGCGCCCCTGCGGCCCGGCTTTGCGCCCCGCCACCTGCGACCAGCCGCCCGGCGCCGCACCCAGGTCGAGCACCTTCATTGCGGGCCGCAGAATCCCGTCCTTTTGATCGATCTCGAGCAGCTTGTAGGCCGCGCGCGAGCGGTAGCCCGCCGCCCTGGCCTGACGCACGTAGGGATCGGTGACGTGGCGCTGGAGCCAGGCTTTGCTGGACTTGGCCACCGCCCCTGAACCCTCCCGCCCGGCGCTAGACGTAGCGGACGTCGACGATCTCGTAGCGCTTGACGCCGCCCGGGGTGCGCACCTCGACCACGTCGCCGGCGTCCTTGCCGATCAGCGCGCGCGCGATCGGCGAGCTGATCGAAATGCGGCCTTCCTTGATCTCGGCCTCGTCTTCGCCGACGATCTGATAGGTGACGGATTCTCCGCCCACCTCCGCCAGGTCGACCGTGGCGCCGAATACGCAGCGCCCCTCGGCGTCCAGCAGCTTGGGATCGATGATCTGCGCGTTGGCGAGCTTGGCCTCGATCTCGGCGAGGCGCCCCTCGACGAAGGCCTGGCGCTCGCGCGCAGCGTCGTATTCCGCGTTCTCCGACAGGTCGCCGTGCGCGCGCGCTTCGGCGATCGCGCTGATCACGCCCGGCCGCTCGACGGACTTCAGGCGTTGCAGCTCGGCGCGCAAGAGCTCCGCGCCGCGTATGGTGATCGGTGTCTTGGCCATGGCCCGATGTTACGCGACCTTGGCGGTCGCCGTCAGCTCGGAATGCAGGTCCTGCAGCCGGTAGGGTTCGAGCCGGTCCAGGTGCTTCATGCCCGCGCACGCGGCTTTGGCGCCCGCGAGGGTGGTGTAGTAGGTGATGCGCTGCGCCAGCGCCGTGGTGCGGATCGAGCGCGAGTCCGAGATCGCGGTGCGGGTGTCCTCGACCGTGTTGACGATGAAGCTCACCTCGCCGTTCTTGATCATGTCGACGATGTGCGGGCGCCCTTCGGCGACCTTGTTCACCGTGGTCACGGGCACGCCGAGCGCGGCGATCGCGCTCGCCGTGCCGCGGGTCGCAAGGATGGTGAAGCCGAGCGCCGTGAGGTCGCGCGCGATCTGCGCCGCCGCGGCCTTGTCGCCGTCGCGCACGCTGATGAACGCCCGCCCGCCGGTGGGCAGCTTGACGCCCGCGGCGAGCTGCGACTTGACGAACGCCTCGCCGAAGCTGCGCCCGACGCCCATCACTTCGCCGGTAGACTTCATTTCCGGGCCGAGGATGGTGTCCACGCCCGGAAACTTGGAGAACGGGAAGACCGCCTCCTTGACCGAGAAGTACGGCGGCCGCACGGTGCCGCCGATGCCCTGCGCAGCGAGCGATTTGCCGGCCATGCAGCGCGCGCCGATCTTGGCCAGCGCCAGCCCGGTCGCTTTCGAGACGTAGGGCACGGTGCGCGAGGCGCGCGGATTCACTTCCAGCACGTAGACCACGTCGCGCTGGATCGCGAACTGCACGTTCATCAGGCCGACCACGTCCAGCGCGCGCGCCAGCGTCTCGGTCTGGCGGCGCAGCTCGCGCTCGATTTCGGGCGACAGCGAATGCGGCGGCAGGCAGCAGGCGGAGTCGCCCGAATGCACTCCCGCCTGCTCGACGTGCTCCATCACGCCGCCGACGAAGACGTCCTTGCCGTCGGCGACACAGTCTACGTCGACTTCGATCGCGTCCGACAGGTAGCGGTCGATCAGCACCGGCGAGTCGTTCGAGACCCGCACCGCGTTTACCATGTAGCGCTGCAGTTCCGCCTGGTGATGCACGATCTCCATCGCCCGCCCGCCGAGCACGTAGCTCGGGCGCACCACCACCGGATAGCCGATTTCCTCGGCAAGCTTGATCGCCTCCTCGGCCGAGCGCGCGCTGCGGTTCGGCGGCTGGCGCAGCTTGAGCCGGTCGACCAGCTTCTGGAAGCGCTCGCGGTCCTCGGCCGCGTCGATCATGTCGGCGCTGGTGCCGATGATCGGCACGCCCGCCGCGGCGAGCTCGCGCGCCAGCTTGAGCGGCGTCTGGCCGCCGTACTGCACGATCACGCCGAAGGGTTTTTCCTTGGCTACGATTTCGAGCACGTCCTCGAGCGTGAGGGGCTCGAAGTAGAGCCGGTCCGAGGTGTCGTAGTCGGTCGACACGGTCTCCGGGTTGCAGTTGACCATGATGGTTTCGAACCCGTCCTCGCGCAGCGCGAGCGCCGCATGCACGCAGCAGTAATCGAACTCGATGCCCTGTCCGATCCGGTTCGGCCCGCCGCCGAGCACCATTATCTTGCGCCGCGCGCTCGGCGCCGCTTCGCACTCCTCCTCGTAGGTTGAATACATGTACGCGGTGGTGGTGGAGAACTCGGCAGCGCAGGTGTCGACGCGCTTGTACACCGGACGGATGCCCAGCGCATGGCGCTTCGAACGCACTTCCTTCTCGGTCGTGTTGAAAAGGTAGGCCAGGCGCCGGTCGGAGAAACCCCTGCGCTTCAGATCCCTCAGGGTCGCGGCGTCGATGTCGGTCAGCAGCCGGTCATCGAGCTCCATTTCGAGGTCGACGATTTCTCTGATCTGCGCCAGGAACCACGGATCGATGCGGGTCAGCCGGTAGACCTCCTCGAGCGTGAAGCCGTTCTCGAACGCGTCGCCGACGAACCAGATGCGTTCGGGGCCGGGTTCCCCCAGCTCCTTTTCGATCGTTTCGCGGTCGGTGGTGCGCTGGTTCAGCCCGTCCACCCCGATCTCGAGCCCGCGCAGCGCCTTCTGGAACGACTCTTGGAAGGTGCGCCCGATCGCCATCACCTCGCCGACCGACTTCATCTGCGTGGTCAGGCGGTCGTTCGCCTGGGGAAACTTCTCGAACGCGAAACGCGGCACCTTGGTCACGACGTAGTCGATCGTCGGCTCGAACGAGGCGGGCGTCGCTCCGCCGGTGATTTCGTTCTTGAGCTCGTCGAGCGTGTAGCCGACCGCCAGCTTGGCCGCGACCTTCGCGATCGGGAAGCCGGTCGCCTTCGAGGCGAGCGCCGAGGAGCGCGACACGCGCGGGTTCATCTCGATCACCAGCATCTGTCCGTCTTCCGGACTGATCGCGAACTGCACGTTCGAGCCGCCGGTATCGACGCCGATCTCGCGCAGGACCGCGATCGAGGCGTCGCGCATGATCTGGTATTCCTTGTCGGTCAGCGTCTGCGCCGGGGCGACGGTGATCGAGTCGCCCGTGTGCACGCCCATCGGGTCGAGATTCTCGATCGAGCAGACGATGATGCAGTTGTCGCGCCTGTCGCGCACCACCTCCATCTCGAACTCTTTCCAGCCGATCACCGACTCTTCGATCAGCAGCTCGCGCGTGGGCGAGGCCTCGAGCCCGCGCTCGCAGATGGTGACGAACTCCTCCCGGTTGTAGGCGATGCCGCCGCCGCTGCCGCCGAGCGTGAACGAGGGCCGGATCACGACCGGGTAGCCGATCCCGGCCTGCACCTGCAGCGCCTCTTCCATCGAGTGCGCGAGCGACGAGCGCGGGCAGGCGAGGCCGATCTTCTGCATCGCGCGCTTGAACTTCTCCCGGTCTTCGGCCTTGTCGATCGCCTCGCGCGAGGCCCCGATCAGCTCGACGCCGAATTTCTCCAGCACCCCTTCGCGCGCAAGGTCGAGAGCGCAGTTGAGCGCGGTCTGGCCGCCCATGGTCGGCAGCAATGCGTCGGGCCGCTCTATCTCGATGATCCGCGCCACCACCCGCCAGGTGATCGGCTCGATGTAGGTCGCGTCCGCCATCCCCGGATCCGTCATGATGGTGGCCGGGTTCGAGTTCACGAGCACTACCCGGTAGCCCTCTTCGCGCAGCGCCTTGCACGCCTGCGCGCCGGAATAGTCGAACTCGCACGCCTGCCCGATCACGATCGGGCCGGCGCCGATGATCAGCACGCTCTTGATGTCAGCTCTTTTGGGCATCGTTCATCAGCTTCGCGAAACGGTCAAAAAGATAGCCGATGTCGTGCGGCCCGGGGCTCGCCTCGGGATGGCCCTGGAAGCAGAACGCGGGCCGGTCGGTGAACGCCAGCCCCTGCAGCGAGCCGTCGAACAGCGACACGTGGGTGGGCCTGAGGTCCGGCGGCAGGGTGTCCGGATCGACCGCGAAGCCGTGGTTCTGAGTGGTGATCACGACCTGCCCGGTGTCGAGGTCCTTCACCGGGTGGTTCGCGCCGTGGTGGCCGAACTTCATCTTCACCGTGCGCGCTCCCGCCGCGAGGCCCATCAACTGGTGCCCGAGACAGATCCCGAACACGGGGAGCCCCCGCTGCTCCAGGAGCTCGCGGATCGCCCGAATCGCATAGTCGCAGGGCTCCGGATCGCCCGGCCCGTTCGAGAGAAGGATCCCGTCCGGCTTGAGCGCAAGCGCGTCGCGCGCGCTCGCCTGGGCCGGCAGAACGGTTACTCGCGCGCCGCGCTCGGCCAGCAGCCGCAGGATGTTGCGCTTGATGCCGTAGTCGAAGGCGACGACATGGAACCGGGCATTGCCTGCGGCACGGTGCCCCTTGCCGAGCTGCCATGCGCCTTCCGTCCACTCGTAAGGCTCGGCGGTGCTTACCACCTTCGCGAGATCCAATCCTGCGAGCCCCGGAAAGTCGCGCGCGGCCGCCAGCGCGCGATCCACATCGACCTCGCCGGCCACGACGCACCCGTTCTGAGCACCTTTCTCGCGCAGGATCCTGGTCAGCCGGCGCGTATCGATGTCCGCGATCGCGATCACGCCCTTGGATCCGAGGTACTCCCCAAGGCTTTGGCGCGATCGCCAACTCGAGTGCAAGGCGGGGATGTCTCGAACGACCAGCCCGGCCGCGAACACGCGCTCCGACTCGTCGTCTTCCGGATTGGTTCCCGTGTTCCCGACGTGAGGATAGGTCAGGGTGACGATCTGGCGGCAGTAGGACGGGTCGGTGAGGATCTCCTGATAGCCGGTCATCGCGGTGTTGAACACCACTTCCCCGGCCGATAGACCCCTTGCGCCGATCGCGCGGCCCCGGAACACCGTCCCGTCGGCGAGGACGAGTGCGGCAGGTTCGAGAGCGGCCAAAACGTGAACTCCAGGCGTAGATGCGAAAAAGCGGAAGAGGCTGGCGCCCCTTCCGCTCGTTTGAGCAGTGAATTATACCGGCTCCGGGGTCCGCCCGGCAACGCGGCCCTATTTCAGCCCCAGCACGTCGAACATGTCGTACAGCCCGGCCTTCTTGCCGCGCAGGAACTTGGCCGCGCGCAGCGCGCCGAGCGCGTAGGTCATGCGGCTGGACGAGCGAACCGTGACTTCGACCCGCTCCCCGGCGCCGGCAAAGATCACCGTGTGCTCGCCCACGATGTCGCCGCCGCGGATGGAGTGAAAGCCGATCGCCTGGGGATCGCGCTCGCCCGTGTCGCCGTGCCGTCCGTAGACGGCGCAGTCCGAGAGCTTGCGGCCGAGCGCCGCGGCCACCACCTCGCCCAGCTTGAGCGCCGTGCCCGAAGGCGCGTCGACCTTGTGACGATGGTGCGCCTCGACGATCTCGACGTCGTAGCCGTCGCCCAGGATGCCGGCCGCCGTTTCGGCCAGCTTGAAGGTGACGTTGACGCCCACCGCCATGTTGGGCGCCATCACCAGCGCGACCCGCTTGGCTGCCTCGGCGATGCGCGCCTTCTGCGCCTGCGAAAAGCCCGTGGTGCCGATCACCATCGAAATACCGAGGCGGGCACAGGTCTCGAGATGCGCGAGCGATGCCTCGGGCCGGGTGAAATCGATCAGCACATCGGCCGCGGCGAGCGCCGCCTCGAGGTCCGCGCCGAGCGCGAGTCTGCAGGGCAGGCCGACCAGCTCGCCCAGCTCGCGTCCCAGCGCCGCGTGCCCCGCCTGCTCCAGCGCCGCGGCCAGCTCGAGCTCCGGGTCGCCGAGCACCGCCTCAACCAGCGTGCGCCCCATGCGCCCGGCGGCGCCCGCAACGGCAACTCTCACTTGTCCGCCTCGCCGAGCTTCTCGCGTTCACCGGCGCCCACGACGTCTCCTTCCAGCCGCGCGAGCCGCCCCTCCTTGAAGAATACGGCCAGCTTGCGCTGCTCGGTCTTGCCGCCCGGAATCTTGTGGTAGTAGACATAGTCCCACCGATCGGAGTGGAAGATGTCGGTCAGCAACGGCGTGCCGAGCACGAAGCGCACCTGGTCCTGCGACATGCCGCGCTTGAGCTGCGACACCATGTCCTGGGACACGTAGTTGCCCTGCTGAATGTCGATCGTGTAGGCATCGAGCCAGTTGGTGACGCTGCCGCAGCCCGCGAGCGCGAGCACCGCGGCGGCAATGAGCGCGCGAAAGGGAAGCCACACGGAAGGAAGCGAGATATCCAAGGGACGGGAAAAGTTATATCATAAACGACGATCGACATCGCGCGACCCGCCCGACGATGAACTCCGCGCAGAGTCTGAAGGAAATCGGCCTCAAGGCGACGCTTCCGCGGCGCAAGATCCTGGAGTTGTTCGAGACCAGCAAGGACGTGCGCCACCTCTCGGCGGAAGACGTCTACCGCAAGCTGATCGCCGAGGGGATCGACGTCGGGCTGGCGACCGTCTATCGCGTGCTGACGCAGTTCGAGCAGGCAGGTCTGCTTTCGCGCCAGCACTTCGAAACCGGCAAGGCGGTGTTCGAGCTCAACCAGGGCGGCCACCACGACCACCTCGTCTGCCTGCAGTGCGGCCGGGTCGAGGAGTTCTACGACCCCGACATCGAGAAGCGGCAGACCGAAATTGCACGCAAGCGCGGCTTCGTTCTGCGCGGGCACTCGCTTGCGCTGTACGCGGATTGCAGCAAGCCCGATTGCGCGCACCTCGCTGCGGCGCGGCAGCTCGAGCGCGACTCGGACGACGCTACCTAGCCGCCGAGCATCTCGGCGGCGTGGCGGCGCGTGGTCGCCGTGATCTGCGCGCCGCCCAGCATGCGCGCGAGCTCCTCCACCCGCGCCTTTCCTTCGAGCTGCTGCACGCCCACGGCGAGCTTGCCGCGCGCGCCGGTCTTCACCACCGTCCATTGCCGGTCGCCCTGCGCGGCGACCTGCGGCAGATGGGTCACGCACAGCACCTGCCGCTCGCGACCCAGCCGCCGCAGCGAGCGGCCGACGGTCTCTGCCACCGCCCCGCCGATGCCCGAGTCCACTTCGTCGAACACCAGGGCGCCCACCGGCGAGGACTTGCTCGCCACCAGTTGCAGCGCGAGGCTGATGCGCGACAGCTCGCCGCCGGAGGCCACTTTGGCCAGCGGCCGCAGCGGCAGGCTCGGATGCGAGGAAACCTCGAACTCGACCTCCTCCGCCCCCGTCGCCGCAGGCGCCTCGAGCGCTCGCAGACCGACGTCGAAGCGCCCGCCGCTCATGGCCAGCTGCTGCATGCTTTCGCTTACCGCCTTCGACAGCGCCTGGGCTGCGCCCTCGCGCCGCGCGGAAAGTTTCTTCGCCGCGGCGCCGAAGCGTTCGCGCGCCGCGCCGACTTCGCGCCGCAAGGCTTCGGGGTCGACCGCGAGGTCCAGTTCCGCCAGCCGCGCCTGCAGCTCGGCGGCGAGGCTCGCCAGCTCCGCCGGGCGGACGCGGAGCTTGCGCCCGGCCGCGTGCAGCGCCTCGATGCGCGTCTCGGCTTCGCGCAGCGCAGCGGGGTCGAGCTCGACGCGCGAGGCGTAGCGG
>JBOIFB010000127.1:0-8255 GCA_050741415.1 Burkholderiales bacterium
AAGGTGCGCAGCATTCCGAGTCGGGCAATCCGTTGGACCGAAAGATGCGAGATTTCCCGTCCCTCGAATCGAATCGATCCGGAATCGATTGGATGCTGACCGACGATCGAATTGAATAAGGTCGTCTTGCCCGAACCGTTTGGACCGATCAACCCGGTAATTCCACCGGGATCGACCTTGAGTGAGACTTCGTGGTTCGCGATCACGCCACCGAACGTCTTGGTGACGCCGCGCACTTCGATGATCGCTTCGCTCATGGTTTGCCGGCGGCCTTGGCCGGCTCGGCTTCGACGCGCACGCCGAACCACTCTGGTTTGCAGTCCCGCAGCCATCCCAGGATCCCTTGCTGGAAGTAGACCACGTTGACGATGATCAGCACGCCGAGCGCGATGTACTGCCAGCCGAGCAGATAGGTCCAGGTCAGCTCGCGCAAGGTGTAGAACAGTGTGGCGCCCACGATCGGCCCCCAGAGCATGCCTTTGCCCCCGAGCAACGCCATTGCGATCATAAAGATGCCGAAGGTAAGGGTGGGGTAGGCGGTTTCCAGAGGTTCGATGAATCCGGTCATGTTGCCGAACAGCGCGCCGGCGATTCCGAGGAAGAATGCTGACACCGACCACGCACCCATCTTGTAGCGGCCGGGGTGCAGCCCGAGCGCTTCGGCCTTCTCCTCATCGTCGCGCATTGCGTTGATCGCCAGACGGAAGCGGGTGCTGTAGAGCCAGCGCAGGAATAGGTAGCAAAGAATGCACGCCAGCATGCAGGCACCGTAGAAGAAGCGCTCGCGCATTCCAGGGCCGCCAGGAAAAACCGGCATCGCGATACCGCTTCCGCCGCCGACCCATGTCCAGGCGCTCGTGAGCTCGGCCGCCGCGATCGCGACGCCCAGCGTTCCGATCGCGAAATAGGGTCCGCGCAAGCCGAACAGAATCCAACTCAGAATCGCAGCCACGATGACCGGCCCGATCGCCGCGAGCCCGATTCCCAGTGCCAGGCCGGTGAAGTATTGCTGGTTGGTGAAGTCAATCTTGATCGCACCGGACGCCGCTGTGTACTCGCCCACGTTGTAGACCAGCGCGATCTGCGCCACGGCACAGATGTACATGCCCAGTCCGAAGAATACGATGTTGCCGAGCGAGTTGTAGCCCATCTGACCGCCCATCGTGTCCCAGGTCAGCGCGAACAGTACGAAGATCCAGAACACGGCGAATTGCACCGTATGCGCCGGAAACACAAACGGCGCTGCGACACCGGCTGCAAGCAAAACAAGGTGCAGAACGAGCGACTTGCGGGTCATTGAAGCGCCAGGCGATGGCGGCGCAGCAGCGTCTGGCGCCAGATGAGGATGAGCAACAGCAGGCCAACGATCGTGGCCTGCTGAAACTGGGCACCGAGCACGAATCCACTGTACTGCTCGACCACTCCCAGGCCGAGCGAAGTGAGGATAACAGCGGGAAAATTCCCAAGGCCGGCCGCGGTCACAATGACGAAGGCGCGCACCGAGTACGCGATGCCGTAGAAGGGCTGGATAACCCAGATCATGGCGATGATTACTCCGGCCACGCCGCAGATCGCCGAATTGATCGAAACGGTGAGGGCGTAGACCAAATCCGTATTTACGCCGAGCACGCGCGCCGCGCGCGGGTCCTGCGCGGTCGCGCGAATCGCCTGACCCATGCGGCTATTCTTCAAGAACAGCACCATGGCTATCGCGAGCACAATGCACATACCGAACGCGATGACGCGGATTTGCGTAATGTCGACCATGCCGTTGAACATCTGAAAGCGCCCGAAGCCGGACCTGAGCGTGCGCACATCGGGCCCGAACACCAGGTTCATCACCTGTTGCATCGTGATCGCAAGGCCGAAGGTCGCGAGCAGGGAAGTGAACAGGTCGAGCTGAATCACCCGGCGGATGATCAATTTGTAGATTAGCCAGCCGTAGCCGAACATCAGCACGGCGACCGGGACGATCGCGACAATCGGGTGAACTCCGTGGCGCGAGAACTCATAGCCGAGGTAGCCTCCCAACATCACGAAATCGCCCTGGGCAAGGTTCTTGACGCTGGTCACGCCCCAGACCAGCGCGAGGCCGTAGGCGGCGAGGGCGAATACCGCGCCTACGCTCAATCCATTCAGCAAGAGCTGAATGTTGAACACCGGCTGGTTGCCGAGAATCTGCAGGTTTTCCCACATATACGTGATCGCGCCGGCCCGTGAAGGCCGGCGCGCCTAACGCGATGTGATTAGACGATAAGCCGCGTACTTACTCCACAGCCTTGCGTGGGTAAACGATCGGCTCGGAAGCATACTTGGTCGGAGCCACGACGGCGTACTTTCCGTCCTGGATTTGGCGCAGCACCATCGGCTTGGCGATGTTGTTACCGGCAGCGCTGAATTTGATGTGCCCGTAGAATGTCTCCAGGTCGGTGGCGGCGAGTGCATCCCGCAGCTTCTCCGGATTCAGACTCTGTGCGCGGCGGAACGCATCGGCCCAGATCTCGACCGCTGCGGATCCTTGCGCGACTTGGTAGGGGACGATCTTGTATTCGGAGTGTGCGGCGAGGAACGCCTTGTTGTAGTCCATGGCAGTGCCGAATACGTTGTCCTTGTACTTGAGCGTCTCAGCCCACTGGGTCGGGCAAAGAATGCCTTCCGACGCGGCCCCGAATTGAGTGGTCAGTTTGGCTGATTCGCAATGAGTCATGGCGACGATCGACGCATTGACACCCAGCTCCCGCATCTGACGCGTCGCGGTCGTTGCGCCCTTGGTGTGCCCCGAGAACGCCAAGATGTCAGGCTTGAGGGCCTTGGCCTTCGTGAGCGTGGCGGAAATATCGCTCAGATCGCGCGGCATCTTGTCGTCGATCACGATTTTCATGCCGTACTTCTTGGCTTCGTCGATCACCCCTTGCCGAACGTCGAGCGAAAAGGGGTCGTTCTCGAATGCCATTCCGATCGTCAGGCTGCCCGGGCTCTTGCCGTTCTTCTGCGCGAGCTCCGCGGCGAGCTCGATGACCGGTGAAAGGTACTGATCAGACGTCGACAAGGCGGCGAACATGTAGCGATAGCCCTGCGTGAAAAGCGAACGCGACGCCCCTTCGGATTCGACCATCGGGATCTTGTATTTCTCGGTCACCGGCGCGGCCGCCTTGGTGGGACCGGAACCGTAGGGGCCGAGAACGTACTTGATGCCGTCCTGGTTGATGATCCGCTCCAACAGCTGCGCTGTGCGCGCCGGCGTGGACTCGTCGTCGTAATACTTGACCGCGAGCATGTACGTCTTGCCGTTAATCTTGACGCCGCCCATCTCGTTGATGCGCCTCACCGCGAAGTTGTAGCCGTCGCTCGCATTCTTGCCTTCCTGCGAGTACTTGCCACTGATCGAGATCGCGGAGCCAAGCGTAATCGTATCTTCCGCCGATGCTTGTCCGGAAAACGCCAGTGCGGCCGCTACGGCCGCCGCGCCGGTCAAGCGCACAGTCTTAGTGAATAGAACTTTCATGAGCTCCTCCTTTGGGATTATCTTCCTGTCTTGTGCAGGTACTGCAACCGGAGCTGCAACCTTAATACGAACAAGTGTAAACAGGCAAGCTGCGATCCTGGCCTGGCGGAACATTTGCGTGCCTCAAGCGCCCGTGCTAGCGCGGTGCAAAAAGTGCGGCAACGCTGGTGCGCGACGGCGTGTGCAGTACACCGCGCTCCGTGATGAGTCCCGTGATCAACTCCGCCGGCGTGACATCGAAGGCTGGATTGCGCACCGCCACGCCAAGCGGTGCCCAGCGGTGACCGCGGTACCCGGTCACTTCGTTTGCGGGACGCTCTTCGATCGGAATCGACGCACCATCCGCGATTTCGAGATCGAACGACGAGAGTGGCGCTGCGACGTAGAAGGGCAGTCCATGGCGCTTCGCGAGCACCGCAAGTGTATAGGTGCCGATCTTGTTGGCAACGTCGCCGTTCGCGGAAATCCGGTCCGCACCGACAATCAACATATCGATTTCACCGCGGCTCATGAGAAAGCCTGCCATGCTGTCAGTTACCAGCGTGACAGGGATCCGCTCCTGCACCATCTCCCAGGCCGTGAGGCGCGCGCCTTGAAGGAAGGGACGCGTTTCGTTAGCCACAACCGAAACGCTCTTGCCCTGGTCCCGCGCGGAACGGACCACGCCAAGCGCCGTGCCGTGGCCGGCGGTCGCGAGCGCTCCCGCGTTGCAGTGAGTCATGATGCGTGCACGGTCGGGCACGAGAGCGGAGCCGTACGCGCCGATCGCAAGATTGACCGCGAGGTCTTCCTCGAAAATGGCGATTGCTTCATGTTCGAGCGAAGATCGACCACGCGCCAGCGCTCGGCGCATGCGCGCGAGGGCCCAGAACAGATTCACCGCAGTGGGGCGACTATTTCCGAGCGTTTCGAACGCGGTCTCGAGATTCGCCGTGCGTCTCGCCTCCAGCGCGATGCCGAACGCAGCTGCACAGCCGATCGCCGGAGCGCCGCGCACCACCATGTCTCGAATCGCTTGCGCGGTGTCGCCCGCCGTTCGGCACCCGACGTATACGACCTCTTCGGGGAGCGCGCGTTGGTCGAGGAGCTCCAGGGTGTCGCCGGTCCAACGCAGGGCTTGGACCGCCATCACACTACGCGCTCGTTGCCGCCATCGACCGGCACCTGTGCTCCAGTGGTCTTCGCGAACAGCGACCCGCACATCTCGGCGGCGAGCTCGGCAACGTCTCTCGACGCGACTTCGGTCCGAAGGAGGTTGTTGCGCTTATATTGCGCCACGCTTAAGTTGTAAGCCTCGGCCCGTGCGGCCAGCACCTCATCGGTCCACAGCGCGGTGTCGTAAACGGCATTCGGATGGAGCGAATTGACGCGAATCCCATCTTTGCTCCACTCGAGCGCCGCCACGCGTGCGAGCTGATTTAGGGCCGCCTTCGACGCGGAATAAGCCGCGGCGCCGGGTCCCGGCGCCAGCACGTTCTTGGAGCCGATCACGACGACGCGGCCGCCGCGCGGCGCTGCTTTCATCAGCGCATGGCATGCCTGCATCACGCACAGATTGGCCTCGACGTTCACTGCCATGGTGCTGTGCCAAGTCTCGAGTGCGATCTCCTGGATCGGTTGAGACGACGGGAAGATTCCGGCATTCAGCACAAGCATGTCGACTCCACCGTACCGCTTCACCGCCGTCTCCAGCGCCGCGTCGATTGCATCGGGTTCGGTCAGATCGCACGCGATACCGGCGAAGTCCGGACGCTTCCACATTGCCGCGATGTCGGGGTTACGATCGAGGCCGACGACCGCTGCGCCGCGTCTGAGAAAGGCTTCGACGCAGGCCTTTCCTATGCCCGAGGCTGCGCCGGTCACCAGCGCCACTTCGCCGGCGAAGGCAGGCGCTGCACCCGCCTTTCGCAGCTTGGCCTGCTCCAAATCCCAGTACTCGATGTCGAAGATGTCGCGTTCGCCGACTGCCTCCCAGCCGCCCAGCGCTTCGGCGCGCAGAATGACGTCGATCGTATGATCGTACAGTTCCTCGATGATCGCCGCGTCCCGCGCCGTGCGGCCGGCCGCGGCAAAGCCCAGCGCAGGGTCCAGCACCATGCGCGGCGCGGGATCGAGCATGGTCTTCTTTTCCTTTGCCTTCGCGGCCTGGCGCTCGAAGTAGCTGCGATAGCTGCGAGCGTAGGCTTCGACGTCGAAACCGAGCATGGGTTTCGGCTTGGTGCGAATCACGTGATCCGGCGTCGCGGGGCCCCGCTGCGAGATGCGGCCGATTTCCGGGTGCTGGGCGAACGCGAGGAACTTCGAGGAGTCGTTTACCCGCAGAACAAGCGGGGCGCCTGCAATCTCGGAGATTGATCGACGCAACCTGGCAATCGACTCGCGCGTTGCGGTGGAGGGGTTCGCCGCCGGCAATTGAATTTTCCAGGCCCGGTTGGACGCCAAGTATTCCTCGGCCATCGATACGAGGCGGATCATGCGCTCGTACGATTCCCGCGCATCGGCGCCGAACGAGAAAATTCCGTGCGACAGCAGCACCATGCCGATGGTCTGTGGGCCGGCCTGCGCGGCAAACTCGCGCGCGCAACGAGCGGCCAGATCGAATCCCGCCATGATGTACGGAATTACGACGACCATATCGCCGTAGAGCTCGCGCACTCGTCGCCCGCCGTCCTGCGTATTGCTGACCGAGAGCACCGCATCGGCATGAGTGTGGTCGACGTAGGGATGCGGAAGGACCGCGTGCAGGATGGTCTCGACCGACGGCGCAGGCGAACCGGCGAGCAGGAGGTGCGTGTTCAGCTCGTTCACCATCTGCGGGTCGGAAAGCGCGGGCAACTGTGCCAAGCGCCGGACGTAATCGAGCGCGACGGGCGAGAAGCCCGCGGCCTCGATCGTTGCCAGGTCCCATCCGCTGCCTTTGACGTAAAGCACGTCTTCCGGCATGCCGAATAGGTTTGCCTCGCGCAGTTTGACTGAAGTGTTGCCGCCTCCGTGCAGGACGAGCGACCGGTCCGTTCCCAGCAGCCGGGAGGTGTAGACGCGCGGCCCTAGCGGGCCGCAATGGCGCGCCGCGTCGGCGTCGTTCCAGAGGCTACGCATGGCTATCCTGCGGGAAGACGCAAATTATACTAATACCCCATGATCCGAATCGAACTATCCGCATGGCCCGAGGCACGCGAAGATGCAATGCACATCCGCGAAAGCGTGTTCGTGGCGGAGCAAGGCGTGCCGGCAGAGCTGGAGCTGGACCAGCATGATCCGCACTGCGTGCACGCACTGGCGCGGGACGAAACCGGGCGTGCCGTGGGCACTGGCAGGCTGCTGCTGGGGGAAGCGCACGGCGCGCGGATCGTCGCCCATGTGGGACGCATGGCAGTATTGAAGGAATGGCGCGGCCGGGGCATCGGAGGTGCATTGCTCGCCCGCCTGATCGAGGCTGCGCAGGATCGCGGCGACACCGAGATCGCGCTTTCGGCGCAGACCCACGCCCAGGGGTTCTATCGCGCGCACGGCTTCCTGGAGGAGGGCGACGAGTTTCTCGAGGCTGGGATCGCGCACCGCACGATGCGTCGCGTCCTCGGCTAGCTAAGAGTGAATTCGTAGCGCAGTGTGTCGAGTTCCGCGCCATCGGACCCGTAGGTCCGCTCCGCGAAACGCACCCTGCCGTCGGCACCTACCACCAGCGCGCTCGAGGATCGCGTTCCGTACGCCGGCGAGACGATGCGCGCAGCCGACATCAGTCGCTCGCGCTCTGCGCCTACCCCGGTATCCGGGAGCTCTCCCTCGGCGGCCGCGGTTGTGTCCGCCAACAACTCCAGCATGGGCTCTACGGCGGGCGCAAGCTCGAGCGCTTGCCTCAGCCGTTGCTTGCCGCGCGTAACCTTGGGCCAAGGTGTATCGAGCAGGTGATTGGACAAGCCGTAAATGCCGCGGTCGATTCTGCGTGCGCGCCCCCCGCGGTTTGATACCCACCATAGTTCTGCGCGGTCCGCCGCGAGGAAATTGAAGCCGCGGTAAACGGCTCCTTCCGCCTCGACAGCCGACGCGAACACACCCGGCGCGTCCCCGCTTCCCAGGTAGCGGCTCGCGAGCACTCCGCGGGAAACCGCCTCGCGCGGCGCGGGCGCGGCGTCCCGATAGTTCGTCACCGCGGCGAACCTGCCGCTGCGGGTGACGCCAAGCCATGTTCCCATGCCTTCCAGGTCGCGCCCGGCGAGGATCCCGGGTTGATCGTCCCAGAACCGGGCCGCTGCGGTTGGCCTGGCATGGAACTCGTCGCGATTGGCGGCGACGATCAGCGGAAACGCCGGATGCGTTTTCCAGGCGAAGACGATCAAGCACATGGCTCAGCCGGCCGCCACGAAGAGTTCGATCCGGCGTGCTCCACCAGGCACGAGATAGCGATCGATTTGCAGTCGTTCGCATTCACGCGCAAGCGTGGCTTCGAAGCGTGGCAGGTCTTGGACGTCCGGATAGACCTCCAAATAGGTCGTCGGATCGTCACGCCGTCTCTGCCAGCTGCCTTGAACGCCTTCCGCGCGTCGGATGGCGGCGAAAAGCTGTTCAATCACGCTTCGCAGGTCCCGCAATCTTTCGGGATCCGCCTTGTAGTAGACGTAAATGGTCGCAGGATTCAATTTGCGTAGGGAAGGGAGAGAACTTCGATCGCCGGGCCTGCCGGGACGAGCCGGATTGCGGCACCTTGCTCGACCGACGCGATCGGGACGACCGCGAGCAGTTCTCTGCCGCC
>JBOIFB010000128.1:0-8243 GCA_050741415.1 Burkholderiales bacterium
GTTGGACGGCTTGAGCCTGACCAGCCAGCCGTTGCCATAGGGGTCGGCGTTGATGCTCTTCGGATTGGCCGACACCGCGTCGTTGATCGCCGCGACCTCGCCCGCCACCGGCGTCTTGACCGGGCCTACCCACTTGCCCGATTCGATCGTGGCCGCGGACTTGTTGAGCTCGACCGAGCGGCCGACCTTCTTCGGCGTGTAGGCCACCACCTCGCCCGCGAGCGCGCAGGCGTACGCAGTCATGCCGACGGTGACGGTGCCGTCGGCTTCCTTGCGCACCCACACGTTGTTCTCGACGCCGTAGTAAAGATCATCGGGCAGGTTGCAGTTCTTGACCGAAGCCATCGCTCGCTCCTTTCTCAGAAAAACAGCACTTTGTCGCACGACAGTATCATGTCGGCCAGCACGCCGCCGCTGGACACCTCGTCCACCTCGGCGATCAGATCGACCGGCTCGATGTCGTATCCCGGCAGCGCGGGACGGCAGGCGTGAAACTTGACTCCGGCGGACTTCGCGTCGCGCATGAATTCGATGATTCTTTTCCCGCCGTCCATCGCCGCCAGGCTCTCGGCCACGCCGTTCTGCACCAGGCGAACGCCGTCCATGGTGAAGAAAATCGTCACCTCGGCGTCCATCGAAGCGAGCAGCGCTCCCAGGTAGAACGGGGTCGCGCAGCGCCCGCGCGTCGCCGGGCCGCTGGTCATGACAATCACCACCGATTTCGCCTCGTGATCGAGAAACTTTTCCTGGCTCACGCGCGCTTGCACTCCATCTTGTCGCTGCGGCAGCGCGCGCAGAAGCCCGCTTCGGCGGCAGCGCCGGTGAGCAGGCCCGCGAGAGCCTGCTCGAGCGGCGCCGAGGGCCGCACGCGCGCGATCCACTCGGCGTAGGGATCGCGGTTGATGCGCAGCGGGTCGTCCAGCACGGCCTCGTTGGCGCTGTCGATCACGCAGTCGAAGGGGTTCGGCACGGGGCCCGCCCACTTTCCGGTCTCGACCGTGGCGACCGGTTTTCCCCGCGGGCGCAGGCTGCCGGGCCGGCGCACCCGCACATGCATGATTTTCCCTGCGCGGGTCTGCGAGATGTCGGTCATGCCGATGCTCACCGTTCCGTCCTGCTCGACGCGCGCCCAGATCTGGAACTCCGCGTCGTAGTACAGCTCGGGGCGGACCTCGCAGCCATGGCAGACGCTCATCTTAGTCAGTCGCGGGGGCGATTACCCCCGCACCCCCTTAGATTATGCCCTTCTCCGCCAGCAGATCGATCGAGTCGCTCACGTTCTCGTGGATCGCAAGCTTGCGCGCCGAGAGCCCCAGCGCCAGGCCGAGCAGCTGGGTGAAGTAAACGATCTTGACCTTGGTCTTGATGCCGAATTTCATCTCGGCCCGCACCTGGTGGATCTCCAGGCCCGAGTGGCAGGTCGGGCACTCGGTGGCGATCACCTCGGCGCCGCAGTCCTCCGCGGCCTGCAAGAGGTTCAACACCAGCTGGGTCGATGTATCCGAATCCGACAGCGTGTGCGCCCCGCCGCAGCACGCGGTCTTGAGCGGGTACTCGACGTTCACCGCGCCCGCCGCGGCGAGCAGGTCGTCCATGAAGTGCGGCTTGTAGCTCGACTCCGAGCCCGGGCCCTGGTCCTTCTCGGGATAGATCTGGCGCGGCCTGGTGTACATGCAGCCGTAGTAGTTGGCGATCTTGACGCCCTTGAGCGAATTCTTGAGGCGCGCCTGGATGCCCTCGGGCCCGAACTCCTCCATCAGCCACTCGAGCAGGTGCACGGTGCGCACGTCGCCCTTGTAGACCGGGTCGTCGGCCTTGCGCGCGAGGTCCTGCACGGTCTGCATCGCCTCGGCCGAGGTCGCGCACTCGTACTCGGCCTTCTTCAGATTGTGGTAGCAGCCGTTGCACGGCGCCATCACAGTGTCGAAGCCCATCTTCTCGGATGCGATCGCGAGGTTGCGCGCCGACATGTAGGTCTGCAGCATCGGATGGACGTTCTTCACTTCCATCGCGCCGCAGCAGTTCCAGTCCGAGAGGTCCTCCATCTGCAGGCCGAGCTTGTCGACCAGCGCCCGCGTCGAGCGGTCGTAGGGCCCGCCGGAGCCTTCCAGCGCGCAGCCCGGGTAGTACGCCACCTTAGCCATGTTTCTGTTCCTCGAGATATGCCTTGAGCACCGCGCCGGTTTTGCTCCAGCCGCGCGTGCGCGGCTTGAACAGCATCATCCAGCCCATCTTGAGCGGCCCGGCGATCGGCAGCCGGGCGATGAACTTGCCGATCCTGCCTTCGCGCAGCAGCGGCAGGTTGTTCATGCGCGCGACGAACACGCCGAGCCAGCCCTTCCTGACCAGCTCGACGATGCCGACGCCGGTTTTCTTGAAAAAATTGAACATCACCTCGGTGTCCTCGATGCGGCCGCGCTCGAGGCACTGGCGGGTGAACTCCTGGTCGAATTGGGTCGACTGCGACGCCGGGACGTGGCCCTCGGCCTCGAGCCAGTGCTGCAGCGCCTTCATCACGCCCTCGGGCTTGACGTCCTTGGGGCAGACGTTGGTGCACTTGTTGCACGAAACGCACTGCCAGATGATGTCCTTGTCCTTGACGATCTCCGACTGCAGACCGAGGTTGGTGCAGTAGATCCAGTAGCGCGGGTTGAAGTCGGTGTTGATCGCGTACATGGTGCAGGAGTTGGTGCACGAGCCGCACTGCCAGCAGCGGTGCACATTCTCCCCGCCCGGCATGGCCTGGATCGCCTTCTGGAACTCCGGGTCGTAGTCGGAGACCGTGCGCGGCAGGATCATCGTGTTCCAGTGCCCGGACACGTCCACGCCTTCGATCACCAGCTTCTCGGCGGACAGGACCTGGTTCGGGTCGATCAGCGACTTTTCATGAATCGGCATGCGTCTTCCCTAGTGAATCGTGGCGGCAGATTTCCGGACGCGCGGGCGCCCGCCCGCGGCGCCGAGGCCGAGCAGCTTGCGCAGCTGCTCGTCCGGCGTGCTGGCGCGGGTGAAGTCCGAGCCGAGCACGCCGCCGGTCATGGCGCGGAAATAGCTGACATAGGCCATCGCCAGCACCAGGTCGGCGAGCCAGTGCTGGTCGCGCCAGATGCCCTGCTCGGCGATGCGCTCGTAGAGCCAGGTGCGCGCCGCGGCGTGGTCGATTTCCGCCGCTCCCTCCTCGCGCATCAGCTCGCGCAGCGCGCCGCTCGCGCTGGGGGCGTCCCACACCCAGCGCGTCATCAGCGGATGCGCCCGCGGATCGGCGAAGTGCAGCAGCTCGGCCGCGAAGTCGTGCGCCGCGCCGCGCAGCTTGCGCCGCACCGAGCGCTCCCCGGCCATCGGCAGCGCGTCGCAGAAGGCGCCGATCGTGGCCTCGCCGGCGAGCAGCTGCGCGACGCGCGCGGCGAAAGCCCCGGCGCCGAGCGACTCGACCACCGGATAGAGCTTGCGCCGCGCGGTGAACACGGTGCCGAGCAGCGCCTCGAGCTGCGCGAGGTCGAGCCGCGCGGGGTCCTCGAGCGCAGCGGCAAACAGGCGATGCTTGCTCTCGAGCCCTTCGACGTAGGCCTGCAGGCCCGCACCCGTGTCGGCGAGCGACACGAACTCGGAGAAATGCACCGCGAAGCGCCCGGGGTCGAGCTGCAGCATGCGGCGCCCGACGTTCAGGCGGCCTTGCGCGCCTGCGCGGCGAGGTCGCCGACTGCGCGCATCGCCATCGCCAGCCCGTGCGAGACGCAGGTGTCGATGTCCTCGGGGCCGAGCGCAGAGCCGCCGACGTAGATCCCGGGCCGGGTGGAGGAAAACGAGCTGGTGTAGTGCTCGCCGCGATCGACGAAGCCGTGGTGCTCGAGCCCGATGCCGAACACCTTGGCGATCTCGCGGTTGTCCTCGTTCGGGTCCATGCCGATGGCGTGCACCACCAGGTCGAACGGGATCACGATCGGGCGCTTGACCAGCGTGTCCTCGCCCTTGACCAGCAGCCGCTTGCGGTCGGGGGCGATGGTGACCTCGGCGATGCGCGCCTTGACGAACTTGGTGCGGAACTCCTCCTGCGACTTCCAGTAGAACTTGTCCTCGTACAGGCCGAAGGTGCGGATGTCCATGTAGTAGATGTAGACGTCGGTCTTGGGCGAGAGCTCCTTGATCTCCATCGCCTGGTTGGTCGCCACCGTGCAGCAGATCTTGGAGCACCATTCGCGCCCGATCTGGCGGTCGCGCGATCCGACGCAGAGCAGGATCGCGACCCGCTCGGGCACACGCCCGTCCGAGGGACAGGCGATCTTGCCCGCGACGATCATCTGTTCGACCTGGGTGGTGGTGACCACGTCCTCGAAGGTGCCGAAACCCCACTCGGGCTTGTTGATCGAGTCGAAGTGGGTAAAACCGGTGCCGAGCACCACGGCGCTCGCCTTCACGCTCTCGCCGTTGGAGAGCGTCGCGCTGAAATTGCCGTGTTCGCCTTCGAGCTTCGCAACCGTAGTTTGCTTGAAAACGGTTATGAGGGAATTCTTCTCGACGCGCTCAACCATTCTCCCGATGGCGTCTTTGGCCCATTCGCCCGAGGGCACCAGCTTGGCGTAGCCGGAAAGGATCGGCGCGCCGCCGAGCCGGTCGGCTTTTTCCACCAGCACGACTTTGCGCCCAATCGAGGCGATGCCGTGCGCGGCGGAAAGTCCCGTCGGCCCCGCGCCGACCACGAGGATGGTGTCGTTCATGTCGGGTTAGGCGCTGAGCGCAAGCTCGGGGTTGTAGAGGTACTCGATCTTGCCGGCCTTCACTTCCTCGAGGTAGGCCTCGAACCTCTTCTTCGACTCGCCCCAGGAGATGCCCATCTTCTCGACCACGTCCTCGCAGGGGCTCGCGTGCCATTGCAGCTGGACGATCTTGAACGGGTCGGCGCCGCAGGCGAGCGCCGCAAACTGGATGTCGGCCATGATCGGCATGGTGTACTGCTGCTCGTGCGCGCGTCCGATCCACTGGTTCTTGTCCAAGGTCGTGACGCAGCCGGTGTCGATGCCGAGCATCACGTCCGCCTTGGCTTCCTCCTGCGCCACCTTGATCTTGCGATCGATGGTGAACGAGCGCGTGAACTCGCGCTCCGAGATGATGTGGCGGAAGCCGAAGCCGCAGCAGTCGTACCAGGTCGAGTAGTCGATCACCTGCGCACCGAGCGCCTCGGCCAGCGAGGTTCCCACTGCGGCGCGGTTGCCGTCCAGCACCGTGGGATCGTAGATCGCGTCCTCGTGCACCATCTTCGAGTAGTGGCAGGCCATGTGCACCGTGGTGCGCAGGTGCGAGACGTCGATCTTCTGCAGCTCGGAGGCGATGCGCTTGCGCATCACGTGCACCCACTCGGAGTAGTGCACGATCTCCTCGGGGATCACCAGCTTGCCGTCGACCAGGCGCCCCAGCTTGCCCAGGATCTTGGTCACCCGCTCGCGCAGGGTGGCGTTCTCGACCAGGTACTTGCGGATCTCCTTGTAGTTGCCGAACGAGGTGCCGCAATGAACCAGCGGGAAGAAGTGCCCCGGCGGGTGGCCGAGGCGCTTGCCCGAGACGTAGGCCTGGTGGAAGTTGCGCAGGAATACCGCGGCGAGCGACTCGACGTTGCCGATGCCCGAGCCGTGGTAGTTCCACGCCGTGCACGAGGTCTGGTCGGTCTCGTCGAGATAGTCGCGCCCCGGCTGCATGCCGAGCTTATTCATGGTCCACAGCAGCGAAGTCGGGTAGCCGGGAATGTTGCCGCACTGGCCGCAGGACTTATGGTGCCAGAGCTGCATGGTCGGGATCTTCTTGTCCCAGCCGAACAGCGTCTTCACCATCTGCGGCTGGTGCGCTTCGCTGATGCGATGGACGATGATCTCGCCCTCCTTCTCCAGCTCCCACATGTGATCGCGCACGTCGTCCATGCGCTCGCCGAGATCCAGCTCGCGCCGGTCGACGCGCTTCCTGACCCACTCGGTGGCCTTCTCCGCCTCCGCCGCCGAAAGGTTGCTAGGCTGGAAAAACTCTCCGTGACCCGCGATTCCGCTCATTTCGCCTCCTTCTGCTCATCGAGCATTTCCTCGTATTCCTCGCGCTTCTCTTCGATGAAGTCCTCGATCACGTCGAACAGGTTCTCGTCCATCGTCTCGAGCTGCTTCAGCACCCCGGTCATCTCCCAGATGGTGTACATCTCGACCGAGGTCTTGAGCGCCACTTCCCACGCGGTGTCGGTGGTCTGCAGCGTCTTCATCGGGATTGCCTTGCGCAAAGTCTTCAGGTCGCCTTCGACCTTCTGGATGTTCGGACCCCAGTCGGGGAAGTGATCGGGCTGGATCATGTCCGGCGAGAGCTGGTTGCCGGTGGTGATCAGCTTGAGCATCACGCGCCCGAACGGCCGCAGCACGTCCTTGGCCGACTGCAGGCCGTGGCCGATCGCGACCTCGCGCATGATCGCCACCAGCCCGCCGGGGGAATTCTTGAACGGGCAGCGCGCGGCGCAAGTCATGCACTGGGCGCAGGCCCAGATCTTTTCCTGCATCGCGTCGTAGATCTGCTCGACATTTTCGGTCCACAGCAGCTGCACGATCTCGCGCGGGCTGTAGTCGTAGAAATGCGCCGAAGGACAGGTCGCGGTGCAGATGCCGCAGTTCAGGCAGCCGTTGAGGTCATGCTCGTAGCGGAAATCCTTCTTGATGTCCTCGAAGATCTCCTGCATTTCCGCGTACGTCGCCATGGCGGCCCGGCCTCCCCGTCTACTTGCGCTTCATGAAAAAAGTGAATTCCTTTCCTTCCGTGGCGTGCGACAGCAGCTCGTTGCCGGTCTGCTTGGCGAAGGCCTGGAAATCCTTCACCGCGCCCGGGTCGGTGGCGACGATCTTCAGCACCTGTCCGGACTGCAGCTCGGTCAGAGCCTTCTTGGCGCGCAGGATCGGAAGCGGGCAGTTCAATCCGCGCGCGTCGAGTTCCTTGTCGAAGTTCATTTCAGGATTCCTTCCTCTCAATCGGTGGTGTTGCGCTTATACCACCTCGCTCGAAGCTTCCGTCGACCCGCGCTAAAACCCGATTGCCGGAAGGGTGAATATTAGTGTTCGTTAATATACCAGCATGTAGCGCGCGGGCAAGCGGCAGCGCAACATTTACGATACCGCCTGGTAGTAAAGATTCTGCGGATGATTCGCCTGCGCGAAAAAAAACCAGCGCTCGGCCATCAAGCCGGCAAATTGGACGATAAAGGCGAGGCTCAAGAATCCTCCAAGGAGAAGCGCCGCAGGCAGAATGAAGGCGCCGGCGAGAAACAGCCACTTCACCTTGCGCAGCGTCGCGCCGCCGCGTCCATGAAAGAATTCGCGCGTGTTGAACGAGCCCGCGATTGCGCCCTGCGCTTTCTGCGCGATGCGCGGGTGCTTGACGCCGATCGCGCTCTGTACGGTCGAGCGCGCCTTGAGGCGCGCATTGCGCACGAGCGAGGCGCCGCGCGTCAACAGACCCGCGAGCGTCAGGCCGAGCGCCGCCGCCGCGAGTGCGGAGGCAAGCTCCGGGGCCGTCCAGGCCGCATAGGCGGCGGCGAGCGTACAGCCCGAAGCGCAGCCGAGCATCAGGTAGTTCACCACGGTGAGCGGGCTGTGCCACTCCTGCAGAAAGGGCAGGCAGGCGTAAATCATCGCGGTGCACAGGTACAGCGCGAGCGCGAGCAGCGTCCCCGCGGCGGCGAGCGCGAGGGTCGGCCAGCCGAGCCAATGCGCGACGCCCCAGGCGAATACCGCCGCCATGAATGCGGGCAGAACGATCACCTCGCGTGACAGCCACGAGGTGCGCCACTTCGCCGCCGAGCGCCACGCGCGCTCGGGATGACCGAGATGGAAAAATGAAGCCGTCAGGCCTGCGGCGAGGAGCAGTAGGGACAGCGCAGCGCCGGCGACAAAAAATCCCTTTCCCGCCGTAAAGAAGATTTCGACCGCAACAAGAGCAAGAAACAAGCCCTGGCCCGCGCCGATCAGCGTGGTGAGCAGAATCACTGACAGGGCGGGCCGCACGGCTACCAGCTCGTGACGTCGTCGAGCGCCGGGTCCTTGCTCGACGGCCGCGGCAGCAGGCCGTCGACCTTGAGCGGGTTGTCGTGCCGCTCGAGCTCATCGGGGTGGATGCGGATCTCGGTGCGGCGCCGCGGCAGGTAATGGTTCGCCGGCTGCGTGCCCCACTCGGGCATCAGCGCGTAGCCGCCCTGCTCGCGGATCGCGATCGAAGCGGTCGAGTCGGGA
>JBOIFB010000129.1:0-8225 GCA_050741415.1 Burkholderiales bacterium
GCCTGGCGTTGTTCGCGCTGCTGGGCGCGGGCGGCTGGGGGCTCGCGCGCTTGGCGCGGCTGCCCGCCGCGGCGATGCTCGGACCGATGATCGCGATGGCGGCAGCGAGCCTGGCTGGCGTCGCGCGCGCGCCGCTTCCGACCGCGCTGCTGCTCGCGGCCGAGCTCGTTCTCGGCAGCGGCATCGGTGCCCAGTTCAGCGGCATCGGCCTGCGCGAGCTGCTGCGCGGCGGACTGATCGCGCTGCTCTCGACGCTCTACATGCTCGCGCTGTCGCTCGTGTTCGCCTGGGCGCTCGTGCCCTTTAGCGGCGTCCCCTTTCCCGCCCTGTTCCTCGCGCTCGCGCCCGGCGGCATGTCGGGCGTGTCGCTGGTCGCGCTCGCGCTCGGCGTCGAGCCGGCCTTCGTCACCTTCCACAACGTGTTCCGCGTCTTCCTCATCCTGCTCGCCGGTCCGCTGGTCTTTCGCTGGGCACGGCGGTCGGCGGAGCGGCTCGGATGAGCGCATTTTGTTGTTTTCCATTCTCCCGATAGCTCATAATCGAACAACAATTGACAGAATACGAACAATGCAGCGCTCAATCTTCGAGTGAAAACCGTCAATCCGCGCCAGCAGGAGCTGCTGACCCAGGTGCAACGCGAAGGCTTCGCGTCGGTGGAGGCCCTGGCAAAGCACTTCGGCGTCACGCATCAGACCATACGGCGCGACATCAACCATCTGTCCGAGCTGCAGCTGCTCAAGCGCTATCACGGCGGCGCCGGTCTGCCATCCAGCATCGAGAACTTCGCCTACGTCACCCGGCAGACCTTGTTCATCGAGGAAAAGCGTCGCATCGCGAAATTGACCGCGCAGCACATCCCGGACAACTCGTCGCTGTTCATCGATCTGGGGACCACCACCGAAGAAGTCGCCAAGGCTCTGCGGCGGCACAAGGGATTGCGGGTCATCACCAACAATCTCAATGTGGCGGCGGCGATGTGCGCCAATCCCGATTGCGAAGTGATCATCACCGGCGGCGTGGTGCGATCCCGCGATCGCGGGGTAATCGGCGAGGCGACGATCGACTTTATCCATCAATTCAAGGTGGACTTCGGCGTGATCGGGATATCGGGAATCGAGAGCGATGGAACGCTGCGCGATTTCGATTACCACGAAGTCCGCGTCGCCGAGGCGATCATCGCGCAGTCCCGCAAGGTATTCCTGGTAACCGATCACTCCAAGTTCGGCCGCCAAGCCCTGGTCCGTCTCGCCCACGTCGCGCAAATCGCCGCGCTGTTCACCGATCGCCCGATTCCGGCCAGCATGACCACCGTCTTCGCCGACGCGAAGACGGTGGTGCACGTCGCCGACTAGTTCCCGCTCCCTCGCGTTGCGGGCTGGCGCATTCGTCAGCCCGTGGCACGCCATCTGGACGACCGTAACAATTAGGAAATTTATGTTCTATAAACAAATGGTTATTGGTCTCTAACGATCATAGATGTTCGATTACAACCATTTTAAGTTTTCTTTCTAACATCGTCATGCTATCGTCAGCCTAACATCAGTACGGTCCCGCATGCATCGGCCGGCTGAACAGCGGAGGGAGGCCGCGCATGGGGGACGAGTGGTCGGTTAGCGATCTGCTGATCATCGGCGGCGGCATCAACGGCGCGGGGATCGCGCGCGATGCCGTCGGGCGCGGGCTGTCGGTGTTGCTTTGCGAACAGGATGATCTCGCGGCCCACACTTCCTCCGCCAGCACCAAGCTGATTCACGGCGGCCTGCGCTACCTCGAGCATTTCGAGTTCGGCCTCGTGCGCAAGGCGCTGCAGGAACGCGAGATCCTGATGCGCGCGGCGCCGCACCTCATTTCTCCACTGCGCTTCGTCATGCCGCACGCGGGCAAGTTGCGCCCCGCCTGGATGATGCGCGTCGGCCTGTTCCTATACGACCACCTCGGCAAGCGAGAGCTGCTGCCGCCATCGGAGTCGATCGATTTGCGCCGGCACCCGGCCGGCGCTCCGTTACAACCGAAGGCGAAGCAGGGCTTCGTCTATTCCGACGGACTGGTAGACGACGCCCGCCTGGTGGTGGCGAACGCGCAGGACGCCGCGGAGCGCGGCGCCCGGATTCTCACGCGCACCCGCGTCGAATCGGCCGAGCGCGGCGAACGACACTGGAATGCCACGCTGCGGTGCGGCCCCGGCGGGACGCAACGCGTTGTCAAGGCGCGCTGCATCGTCAACGCGGCGGGACCGTGGGTCACCGAGGTCCTGCGCAAGTCGTTGCGGATCGAGTCCAAGCGGCATCTGCGGGCGGCGAAGGGCAGCCACATCGTCGTACCCCGGCTGTACGACCACGAGTACGCCTACACCTTCCAGAATCACGACAAGCGCATTGTGTTCGCCATTCCCTACCGGTCGGACTTCACTCTGATCGGGACGACCGACGTCGAATACCGGGATGATCCGCAGCGCGTTTCGATCGCCGAGGAGGAAGTCTCTTACCTCTGCGCCGCGGTAAACGGCTATTTCATGCGCCAGGTGACTCCATCGGATGTGACGTGGAGCTATTCCGGTGTGCGGCCTTTGCTCGAGGACGAAGCCGACGACCTTTCCGCCGTGACGCGCGGCTACGAGCTCGAGCTGGACGACGGCCCGGGCAAGGCGCCGCTGCTGTCCGTCTTCGGCGGCAAGCTCACCACCTACCGCCGTCTGGCGGAGGAAGCGGTCGCGCTGCTGCACGGCCCGCTCGGGACGCTCAAGCCGGCGTGGACCGCGCGCACGCCGCTGCCCGGCGGCGACATCCCGGGCGCCGACTTCGAGCGCTACGTGCGGCAGCTGAGCCAGCGCTACGCCTGGCTGCCGCCTGAGCTCGCGCAGCGCTACGCGCGCGCCTACGGCACGCGCACGGAAAGGCTGCTCGCCGGCGCAGGCGCGCCCGCCGATCTAGGCGCCGAAATCGGCGACGGACTGTACTCGATCGAACTCGCTTACCTGACCCGCTACGAGTGGGCGCAGACGATCGAAGACATCCTCTGGCGCCGTTCGAAACTGGGTCTGCGCGCGTCCCCGGAGACGGTGCGGCGGCTGGGAGAGTGGCTGGCGGCGCACGGCACGCAGGCGCAGTCCGGCAAGAGGCAGCAATGCGCCTGACCCTGGAGAACGTAAGCAAGGTCGTCGGCGGCCAGACCCACCTGTACGGCATCGACCTCGACCTCGAGTCCGGGTCCTTCAGCGTGCTGCTCGGACCCACGCAGGCGGGCAAGACCTCGCTGCTGCGGCTGATGGCGGGGCTCGACCGCCCGAGCGCGGGAAGAATCCGCGAGGACGGCAACGACATCACCGGCGTCGACGTGCGCAAGCGCAGCGTAGCGATGGTCTACCAGGAGTTCGTCAACTATCCGTCGTTCACGGTCTACAAGAACATCGCCGCGCCGCTGCGCCTTGCGAGGCGTCTCAGCGCGCAGGGAATCGACGCCAAGGTGAGAGCCACGGCAGAGATGCTTCACATCGAGAACCTGCTGGAGCGGCTGCCGGCGGAGCTCTCCGGAGGTCAGCAGCAGCGCGTCGCGCTCGCCCGCGCCCTGGTCAAGGATGCGCCGCTGCTGCTGCTGGACGAGCCGCTGGTCAACCTGGACTACAAGCTGCGCGAAGACTTGCGCAGCGAGATGCGCCAGATCTTTGCCCGCGGCATGACGACCGTGGTCTACGCGACGACCGAGCCCACCGAAGGGCTGCTGTTCGGCGGCAAAACGGGAGTTCTCGACGCGGGGCGTCTGCTGCAGTACGGGCCGGGATTGGAGGTGTATCACCGCCCCGCGACGCTCCGGGTGAGCGAAATCTTCAGCGACCCCCCGATCAACCTGCTGCGCGCGAGCATCGGGCCGGACGGCTGCCGGCTCTCGCCCAGCGTCGCCTTCCCGCTCGCCGAACACATGCGTTCGCTGGACCCCGGCGACTACCGCGTGGGCGTGCGCGCAAACCAGATCGACGTGGCGGACCGCGCGGACCGCGCCGGCATGATGCGCGCGACCGTGGAGCTCGCCGAGATCAACGGCTCGGAGACGTATATTCATGCCCGGCACGGCGACTTCACGATGATCGCACTGCTCGAGGGCGTGCGCCAATTCGCGCTCGGCGAGTCGGTCGGCCTGCATTTCGATCCGAACCGGCTGTTCGTGTTCGACGGCGCCGGGCGGCTCGCCGCCGGGCCAGCGCGGCAGGCGGACAACGCGGGGGCCGGCTGATGGCGCGAATCGAGCTCAAAGACGCCGCGCACGCCTATATGCCGTTCCCGGCGAAGGCGCAGGACTACGCCCTGCAAGCGTCCAACCTGGTCTGGGAAGACGGCGGCGCGTATGCGCTGCTTGGCCCCTCGGGCTCGGGCAAGACGACTCTGCTCAATATCATCTCCGGACTGGTGCGCCCGAGCGAGGGCCGGGTCCTGTTCGACGGCGACGACGCCACCGAGCGCTCGACCGCGCAACGCAACATTGCGCAGGTTTTCCAGTTTCCCGTGATCTACGACACCATGACGGTGTTCGACAACCTCGCCTTTCCGCTGCGCAACCGGAGAGTCCCGGAACCGGAAGTGCGCGAACGCGTCGAGAAGGTGGCGGAGCTGCTCGAGCTCGCGCAGGACCTCAGGAAGCGTGCGAGCGGGCTGGCCGCTGACGCGAAGCAGAAAATCTCTCTCGGTCGAGGGCTGGTGCGCAACGACGTTGCGGCAATTTTGTTCGACGAGCCGCTCACCGTGATCGACCCGCACGTCAAATGGATGCTGCGCCTGAAACTCAAGCAGATCCATCAGGAATTCAAGTTGACGCTGATTTACGTCACGCACGACCAGGCCGAGGCGCTGACCTTCGCCGATCGGGTGATGGTGCTGTCCGAAGGGCGCGTCGTCCAGGTCGGCACGCCGACCGACCTGTTCGAACGTCCGGCCCACACCTTCGTCGGGCATTTCATCGGCAGCCCGGGGATGAATCTGCTGCCCTGTGCGCTCGACGCGGCGGGACTGCGGGTGGAGGAGCTTTCGATACCGCTCGAGCCCGCCCGCCTCGAACGGGCGCGCCGCGCGAGCGGCGAGCTCGTGCTCGGCATCCGTCCCGAGTTCGTGCGCTACCAGGCGCAAGCCGCCGCAGGCTCGCTGCCGGCGGAGATTACCGCGGTCGAGGACCTGGGGAACTACAAGATCGCCACGGCCAGGCTGGGCGGGCATGTGGTCAAGGTCAAGCTGAACGAAGGCGCGGCGGTCGCGACCGGACCGGGCTGGCTGACGTTCCCGCCCGAGTGGACGCGGCTGTACGCCGGCGGAAGCGTACTGGGGTAAGGAGGACGAGACGGTGCAGAAGAGATTCGACAACCGGGCCTGGCTCCTCGTCCTGCCGGTGGTCCTGCTGGTCGCGTTCAACGCGCTCATCCCGCTCATGACCGTGGTGAACTATTCGGTCCAGGACGTGTTCGATGCGACCCACCGCGCCTTCGTCGGCGTGGACTGGTATCGGGACACGCTGCACAACCAGCGCCTTCATCACGCGCTTACGCGCCAGTTCGTGTTTTCCGGGCTGGTGCTGCTGATCGAGCTGCCGCTGGGCGTCGCGATCGCCCTGATGATGCCGAAGAAGAGCGGCTGGGCGACGTCCATGACGCTGGTCCTGATCGCGCTGCCTCTGCTCATTCCCTGGAACGTGATCGGCACCATCTGGGTGGTGTTCCTGCGGCCCGACATCGGCTTGCTCGGTCACTTCATCGACCACACGCTCGGCATCCACTTCGACTATCCGACCGTGCCGATCCAGGCCTGGATCTCGGTCATGTTGATGGAGGTGTGGCACTGGACGCCGCTCGTGGCGCTGCTCGCCTATGCAGGCTTGCGCGCGATCCCCGATGCCTACTACCAGGCAGCGCGGATCGACAGCGCATCGGCCTGGGCCGTGTTCCGCTACATCCAGCTGCCGAAGATGCGCGGCGTGCTGACCATCGCGATTCTGCTGCGATTCATGGACAGCTTCCTCATCTACACCGAGCCCTTCGTGCTCACCGGCGGCGGTCCCGGCGACTCGACCACGTTCCTGTCGATCTATCTGGTGAAGCTCGCGCTCGGAGAGTTCGACGTCGGACGCGCGGGCGCGTTTTCGATCATCTACTTCATGATCGTGCTCGCGTTCAGCTATGTCTTCTATCAGGCGTTGCAGCGTGTCGGCGCGGGAGAGGGCAAATGAAGCTCCGCGCTCGTCATGTCGGGCTGCTCGCCTACCTCGTCATCCTGCTGCTGCCGATCTACTGGATGCTGAACATGTCGTTGCGCAACAACAACGACATCATGTCTCAGCTCGCGTTCTATCCCCATTCCCCCACGTTTCACAACTACGTGCAGATCTTCAGCGACCCGTCCTGGTACATGGGGTACGTCAACTCGTTCGCCTATGTCAGCATGAACACGATCATCTCGCTCGTGGTCGCGCTGCCGGCAGCCTACGCGTTCTCGCGCTACCGTTTCCTGGGCGACAAGCATCTGTTTTTCTGGCTGCTGACCAATCGCATGGCGCCTGCGGCGGTGTTCCTGCTGCCGATCTTCCAGCTCTATTCGGCGCTTGGACTGATCGATACGCGCCTTGCCGTCGCGCTCGCCCACACCCTGTTCAACGTGCCGCTGGCGGTCTGGATCCTCGAGGGATTCATGTCCGGCGTACCGAAGGAAATCGACGAAACCGCCTTCATCGACGGCTACTCGCTGCCGCGCTTCTTCCTGACCGTGTTCATTCCGCTGATCCGTGCCGGGGTAGGCGTGACCGCGTTCTTCTGCTTCATGTTCTCGTGGGTCGAGCTGCTGTTCGCGCGCACGCTCACCATCACGGCGGCAAAGCCGATCGCCGCGGTCATGACGCGCACGGTCAGCGCGTCCGGGCTCGACTGGGGACTGCTGTCCGCCGCCGGCATCCTCACCATCGTCCCGGGAGCGCTGGTGATCTACTTCGTTCGCAATTACATCGCCAAGGGCTTTGCCCTGGGCCGCGTGTAGGGGAGACGCCTCATGCCGCTGGGATGGATGGTCTGGACCGTTCCGACAACGGTCTTCTTCGTGGTCATCGGCTTGACTCTCGTCGCGATGACCGTCTGGCAGATCGCGGCACCGAGTCCGGAGAGGCGAGGCTTTCTTCCGATCCCGACCACGCCCGGCGATCGCCTGTTCGTCGGACTGCTCGTGAGCGGCTACCTGCACCTGGCCTGGCTCGGCTTGACGCACGCGAGCCTCTGGATCGCAACCGCGATTTCACTGATCTGGATGGGGGTGGTTATGCGCTGGGGATAAACACTCCGAGGAAAGTCCAACAGCGCATCGTCGGCTGTAGAGGCCTTCGCACCGACGGCGCGTGCCGGCAAGCCGGCTCGATTTTGAAGGCCATCACGGAGGAACGAACATGACAAGCAAGAGAACCCTGCGGGGCTTGGCGTTGAGCTGCATCGCCGCGTCCTTGCTGGCGGCCTTTTCGGCCCCGGCGAGCGCGGACGTAGCCGCCGCCAAGAAATGGGTCGACGAAGAGTTTCAGCCGTCGGTCCTGAGCAAGGCCGAGCAGCTCAAGGAGCTGGAATGGTTCATCAAGGCGGCCGAGCCGTACAAAGGCATGACCATCAAGGTGGTTTCCGAGACGATCCCGACCCATGCCTACGAATCGAAGGTGCTGACCAAGGCCTTCGAGGAGATCACTGGCATCAAAGTCGTCCACGACGTGATTCAGGAGGGGGACGTCGTCGAGAAACTGCAGACCCAGGTGCAGACCGGACGGCCGATCTACGACGCCTTTATCAACGACGACGATTTCATCGGCTTCCACGCGCGCTATCCGTACACGCGCAACCTGACGAAGTGGATGGCGGAGGAAGGCAAGGACGTGACGGATCCCTATTTCGATCTGCCGGACTTCCTTGGCTTGGCCGACGCCACCGGGCTGAAATCGCGCGGCTTCGACGGCAGCCTGTGGCAGCTGCCGGATCAGTCCTTCATCAACGTCTATTGGTTCCGCGAAGACTGGTTCGAGCGGCCCGATCTGAAGAAAAGATTCAAGAAAAAGTATGGCTATGACCTCGGCGTCCCGGTCAACTGGTCGGCCTACGAGGACATCGCCGAATTCTTCACCAACGACGTGAAGCAGATCGACGGCAAGGCAGTCTTCGGCCACATGGACTACGGCAAGAAGGCGCCCGACCTCGGCTGGCGCTTCACCGACGACTGGCTCGGCAT
>JBOIFB010000130.1:0-8100 GCA_050741415.1 Burkholderiales bacterium
CGCCGCGAGCGCCAGGAAGACGGGCAAGGTGTGGGTGCTGGACGGCGAGAAGCACGTCGTGCTCGGCGCGCCGCTGGCCGACAAGCTGGTGGTCTCGGCGCGCAGCTCGGGCAAGCCGGCCGACGCCAAGGGCATCAGCCTGTTCCTGGTCGATCGCGCAGCGGCAGGGGTGAGCCTGCGGCCGTACCTGACCGTGGACGAGACGCGCGCGGCGGACGTCGTGCTGCACGGGGTCGAGGTCGGCGCCGACGCGCTGATCGGCAAGGAGGGCGAGGCGCTGGCGCTGATCGAGGAAGTGGTCGATTTTGCCACCGCGCTTGTGTGCGCCGAGGCGATCGGCGTCATGAAGCAGGCCAACGACGCGACGCTCGAATACCTCAAGACGCGCAAGCAGTTCGGCGTGCCGATCGGCGCCTTCCAGGCGCTGCAGCACCGCATGGTCGACATGGTGATCGCCGCCGAGCAGGCGCGCTCGATGGCCTGCCTCGCCTGCGCCAAGGTCGACGCCGAGACCAACCCGGCCGAGCGCAAGCGGCTCGTGTCGGCCGCCAAGGTGAAAATCGCCGACGCCTGCCGCCACGTCAGCCAGGAGGCGGTCCAGCTGCACGGCGGCATGGGCATGACCGAGGAGCTCAAGGTCAGCCACAGCTTCAGGCGCCTGACCATGATCGCGCAGCAGTTCGGCGACGCCGAACATCACCTGGAGCGCTTCGCGGCGCTCGACCGGAGCTGAGATGGCAACCAACAAGGCATGGGCTCTCGCCAGCCGCCCGAGCGGCGCGGTGACCGAGCAGAACTTCAAGCTGATCCAGTCCGAGGCGCCGCGCCCGAAGGACGGCGAAGTGCTGGTGAAAAACCTGTGGCTGTCGCTCGACCCCTACATGCGATTCCGCATGGACGACGTCAAGTCGTACGCGCCCTCGGTTCAGATCGGCGAAGTCATGGTCGGCCAGACCGCGGGCGAGGTAGTGGAATCGAAGCATTCAGGCTTCAAGCCGGGCGACAAGGTGCTCGCCGCCGGCTGGCAGCTCTACAGCTGCATGAAGGGAGACGACCTCTCGAAGGTGGACGCGAACGGCGCGCCGCTGTCGTACTACCTCGGGTTGCTCGGCATGCCGGGGCTGACCGCGTACTTCGGCATGAAGGAGATCGGCGCGCCCAAGCCAGGTGAAACGGTGGTGGTGTCGGCCGCCTCGGGCGCGGTGGGCGGCGTGGTCGGGCAGCTGGCGAAGATCGCCGGCTGCCGCGCGGTGGGCGTCGCCGGCGGCAAGCAAAAATGCGACTACGTGGTGAAGGAGCTCGGCTTCGACGCCTGCGTCGACTACAAGGCCGGGAACCTCTACCGCGACCTGCGCGAGGCTTGTCCCAAGCGCGCCGACGTGTATTTCGACAACGTCGGCGGCGAGGTGCTCGAAACCATGCTGAAGCTGATGAACCTGCGCTCGCGCATCGTCGTCTGCGGCCGCATCGCCGAGCGCGACGAGCCCTACTGCCACAAGAACCTGGGCGTGCTGATCGGCAACCGGATCAGGATGCAGGGCCTGATCGTGTTCGACTGGAAGGACCGCTATGCCGAAGGTATCGCGGCGCTGGCGGGCCATCTGGCGCAGGGCAAGCTCAAGTACCGCGAGTCGGTGGTCGAGGGGATCGAGAACGCGCCCAAGGGCTTCATCGCGCTCCTCAACGGAGGCAACTTTGGCAAGCAGCTCGTCAAGCTCGCCTGAGGCACCGCCGCCGCCGGCTGCGCTCTCAGGGCTGGAGTACGTGGGCTTCTGGAAGCGCTTCGTCGCGTTCCTGATCGACGTATTCATCCTGACGGTGATCACGGTCCCGCTGCTGCTGGCGATCTACGGCCGCTCGTACTTGAAGCTCGCGCACGAGAACGGCGGCATCGCCGGGATGTGGGATTTCCTGATCCAGTACTTGCTGCCGACGATCGCCGTGATCGTGTTCTGGCGCACCCGCGGCGCGACGCCCGGCAAGATGGCGATTTCGGCCAGGATCGTCGACGCGAAGACCGGAGGACCGCCAACGACCGGCAGATTGGCAGTGCGCTATTTCGCCTACCTGGTCTCGATCCTGCCGCTGTTCATCGGTTTCCTCTGGATCGGCATCGACCGGCGCAAGCAGGGTTTCCACGACAAAATCGCACGCACACTGGTGATATACGACAATGATTGATCTCTACACATGGCCGACTCCGAACGGGCACAAGGTCCACATCATGCTGGAGGAGACCGGGCTGCCCTACCGGGTGCACCCGATCGACATCGGCGCGGGCGACCAGTTCAAGCCCGAGTTTCTCAAGATCTCGCCCAACAACAAGATGCCGGCCATCGTCGACACCGACGGGCCGGGCGGCGGGCCGTTCGCGCTCGCCGAGTCGGGCGCGATCCTGCTTTACCTCGCCTCCAAGACCGGGCGCTTCCTGCCCGATAACCTGCGCAAGCGCTGGCAGGTGATGCAGTGGGTGATGTTCCAGATGGGGCACATCGGGCCGATGCTGGGCCAGGCGCATCACTTCCTCGGCTACGCGCCGGAGAAGATCGAGTACGCGATGAACCGCTACAAGAACGAGGCCAACCGCCTCTACGGCGTGCTCGAGCGGCGCCTGAGCGAGTCGAAGTACGTCGCCTGCGGCGAGTACACCATCGCCGACATGGCGACCATGCCCTGGCTGCGATTTCCCGAGCGCCAGGGGGTGAACATCGAGGAATATCCGAACCTCAGGCGCTGGCGCGACGGCATTGCCGCGCGCCCCGCGGTGGAGCGCGCGCTCAAGGTGCTGGCCGACCGGCGCCGCCCCGAGATGTCCAAGGAACAGAAGGAGAACCTGTTCGGCGCGGCGCAATATGCCAAGCGCTGAGCTGAAAGGGAAAGTCGCCTGGATCACCGGCGGCGGCTCGGGCATCGGGCTCGCGGGCGGGATCGAGCTGGCCAGGGCCGGCGCGCACGTGGTGATATCGGGCCGCACCGCGCGCACCAACGAGAGCGGCCTGGCCGAGCTGAAAAAGCACGGCAGCGCGGAAGCGACGCTACTCGACGTCGGCGACCGCGCCGCGGTGGAGAAGACCGCGGCCGAGATCGAGCAGCGCCACGGCCGCATCGATATCTTGGTGACGAGTGCGGGCACCAACATCGGCGGCGGCAAGAGAAACCTGAAGACCATGTCGCCCGAGGGCTGGGACGACGTGGTGCGAATCAACCTGAGCGGCCTGTTCTATTGCTGCTTCGCCGTGCTGCCCGGCATGCGCGCGCGAAAGGACGGCCTCATCATCAACATCTCCTCCTGGGCCGGGCGCTACGCCTCGACCCTTACCGGGCCGGCCTACAACGCGACCAAGCGCGCAGTGATCGCGCTCTCGGAGTCGATCAACATGGAGGAGTGCGCCAGCGGCATCCGCGCCACCTCGATCCTGCCGGGCGAGGTGGCGACGCCGATTCTGGAGAAGCGCCCGGTTCCGCCGTCCAGGGAAGAGCGCGCGCGCATGGCGCAGCCGGAGGACTTCGGCAAGGCGATCCTGTTCATCGCGACCATGCCGGCGCGAGCCTGCGTCAACGAGCTGGTCATCAGCCCGACCGCGAACCGCTTCTACCTGGGCGGCATCGAAACGCCGAAACATTGATCTTCCTTCGCGTCGCGCTGCCGTTCATCGCGGGGTTCTTCGTCTCGTACATGTACCGCGCGGTGAACGCGGTGCTGGGCCCGACGCTCGCGCTGGAATTCGGGCTCAGCGCCGGCGGCCTCGGGCTGCTCACCAGCATGTACTTCCTGTCCTTTGCCCTGTTCCAGCTGCCGCTCGGCCTGCTGCTCGACCGCTTCGGCCCGCGCCGGGTGAACGCGACGCTGCTGCTGGTCGCCGCCGCGGGCGGCGCCTGGTTCGCTCTCGCGCATACCGCGGCGGAGGCGATCGCCGCGCGCGCGCTGATCGGTCTGGGAGTCTCGGGCTGTCTCATGTCGACCGTGCTCGCCTTCGTGCTGTGGTACCCGGCCGAGCGCCTCTCCACCATGAACGGGATTGCCTTCGCTAGCGGCGCGCTCGGCTCGATCACGGTCAGCGTGCCGCTTGAGCTGCTGCTGCGGGTCTGGCCCTGGCGCGAGGCCTTCATGCTCCTGGTCGGCGCCACGCTCGCGGTGAGCCTGGTGCTTTGGTTCTGGGTGCCCGAGAAGAGCGCGCGCCCGAGCGGTGCGAGCCTGGCCGACCAGCTGCGCGGTCTGGGCAGGCTGATCGCGGACCCGGGTTTTCGCCGCATCGCGCTCGCCATGGCCGCGAGCCAGATCGCCGCGATGTCGCTGCAGACGCTCTGGATGGCGACCTGGCTGCGCGATGTCGCCGGCTACGGGCCGTCCCAGGTCGCGCGCGGCCTGCTCGCGGCGAACGTGGCGATGATCGTCGGCTACCTGGGCTTCGGCCGCGCCGCGGACCTGCGCGCACGGCGCGGGCTGAGCGTGCTGCCGCTGCTGGTTGGCGGGATCGCGCTCGCCTCGGCGAGCCTCGCGCTGCTGGCCCTGGGCACGCGCACCGGCAGCCTCGCGCTGTGGTGCAGCTTCGTCGGCGGCAGCACCGCGATCGTGCTCGCGTTCTCGCTCCTGTCGCGCCGCTATCCCAAGGAGATGGTCGGGCGCGCCAACACAGGGGTCAACGTGTTCGGCTTCAGCGGCATGTTCCTCGGCCAGTGGGGCCTGGGCGCGGTGCTCGATCTCTGGCCGCAGAGCGCCACCGGCTACGCGCCCGAGGCCTACACCTGGGCGCTCGGGCTCGCCTGGGCGATCCAGTTCGCGGGCCTGGTCTGGCTCTGGAGCGGCAGGCGCCTGCTCGAGCCGCCCTACGCTACAGCATCCACGACAGCAACACTGGCACGAGGTCGGTAAGCCAGGTTCGGAGTTTGCCAGGAACGACGTCGGTTCCCGAGATGTGCTCGCCCCTACGCCAACGAACTCGTCTTGAGCCGGAGCGGGAATTGCTTCCACCTGCCGGCGCTGGAAGAACTTACGGGTTGATCCTTCTCTGCGTCGCGTGCTCACGCGACGCATGTCTTGCGCTTGCGACAGCTTCCGAACGTTGATTCCGAGAACGGAATCTTGCGTCGAGCGTCAGCATTGCGGCGCACGCCATTTCCCCGCCGAAAATTGTTGACAACTCTTGACGATGGTCAAGTGCGATTTCCAGGAAACGGCGGAAAACGCATCCGAAGCACTGAATGTTTGCAACAAAGCGGAAGCGAATCCGCTGCAAACGCTTTAGGAGAGGAAATCATGAAGCGCAAATCTTTGGGTCACGTTCATGTGCGCCATCACGTCGGACGCAGCCGATTCCTTTCGGTCAGCCGCAGCGCGTTCTCTCGGTCGACGGACGAAATGGACCGACGATCGACCCGCTCGGGCCGCTGCCGCAAGAGCTGAAGCATTGAGTGCACCGGGCTTCGTAGCCAATCAACGAACCAACCACCAACCAACGGGGATGGAGAGAGCTTTATGAAAGTGACGCAGAAATCGCTCATAGTGTCCGCGATTGCGGGTGCGATGATTTTAGGTTTGACAGCCAATGCTCGCGCCGAGGGATACCACCTCGTGAAGACGATTCAGGTGCCGGGGGTTCCGATCAAGGTTGTCGATTTCAGCACTATGGACCAGGAAAACGGGATGATGTACGTGTCCGACCGCTCCAATCGCGGCATCGACGTCATCAATACCAACAACGATACCTTCGTGCGTCGCTACGGCGGTTTCAGGGGTGTCTACAACGGCGCGCCTGAAACTTCGGGCCCGAACATCGGCATTCGCGAAGGACGCGTCCTCTGGGTCACCGATGCACCGAGCAACGTCAAGGCGCTCGATATCGACAGCGGCAAGATACTCGCCACGATCGACTGCGGCGGCGGCAACTGGCGCATCGACGGTGCCGCACTGGACCCGAGGAATCACGTCCTGATGGCCGAGTCGGCCGACACGTCGACCCCCTATCTTTGCTGGATCGACACCAAGAGCATGCAGCTCGTCGGTAAGACGGAGTTTCACGAATCGACCGCTGGCCTCGAAGGTTCTGTCTGGGATGACCGTACGGACACCTTCTTTGTCGCGCTGCCCGAGGTCAATCACGTCGCGGGTGCCGTCTACCAGATGAACCCCACCACGCATGCGATCGTCAAGGAGTATCACCTGCCCGCGGGAGACGTGTGCGAAGCCGGCGGAATTTCCCTGAACAAGGAGCACAACGAGATCCTGGTCGGCTGCGACGCCAAGAACTACACCGACATCATCAACCTGACCGATGGGACGGTCACTCAAACCGGAATTATCGGCGGCACCGACCAGACGGCTTTCGACCCAACCCATCACAAGTACTTCATCGCCTCGCGCAGGGGCTCACTGGGCTCGGTGCTGGGCGTGATCGATTCCGACACGCACAAGCTGGATTCGAGCCCGAAGACGGCGCCGAAAAGCCACGCCGTAGCGGTCAACCACCGTACGGGACAGGCGTATGTGCCGATGGGGCCGAACAAGCTGCCATTCGACAACGACGCGGGCATGGGCTTTTCGTGCACGCATGGGTGCATCGGCGTTTTCGCGCAATGAGCTAGTCACGGAGCCGGCGCCATTGTTCGGTGGCGCCGGCCTGGATCGAATATTCCGATTCTGAATACTTTGTATTTCAAAATGAAGAGGAGGCAATCGTGAGCCTGAAGCACAAGTCAACCATACTTGGCGCTGGAGTGTCGGCGGGGGCGTTTCTGATGGCATTGTCAATGCCGGCGATGGCGCAAAGCGAGCAGCAACAGATCCAGACGCTGCAGAAGCAGGTTCAGGATCTGCAGTCCCAGGTGAACGATGCCCAGGCTTCGGCGGACGACCTTGCTAAAACTGGCGGCAAGGTCAACAAGGACCACCCGGGGTTCTGGCGCCTGCCGGGAACTGATACCTGGATGATGGTCGGCGGACACATCAAGGCCGACTTCATCTATGATCACAAGCAGTCGGTGGGCCCGCAGACCGACTTCAGCGCTATTCCGATGCAAGGCGCGCCGGGCAGCGACCGGACGGGCACGATTTCCGGCACCAACGCCAAGCAGACCGAAATCGACGTCGAGACGCATACCCCCACCGCGTACGGCGATTTGGCGTCGCGAATTGAAACCGACTTCTACCTGTCGGCACAAGGCAACCCCAATATCTCCAACTCCTACGCGCTGCGGCTTCGCAATGCGTACCTGTCGCTGGGACCCTGGCTGGTGGGCCAGTGGTGGACCGCGTTCCAGGACCAGGCTGCGGGCCCGAATATCCTCGACTTCAACGGACCCGCAGGCCAGGTGTTCATACGCCAGCCGCAGATTCGCTACACCAAAGTCGTTGCAGGCAAAGGTGCGGAGCAGAACCAATACATCTTCTCGGTTGAGAACTCGTCGCCGGACTACTTCAGTCCCGGAGGCTATTACAACGGCAACCAGTTCAACGTCGATGTGGACGGCCAGCTGGGAGACGCCGCTGGATGCACCTTGGGTCGGGCGACGGTGTGCCAGAATGGCCCGAGCCAGTTGTCGAAGGTCCCGGATTTCATCGTCCGCTGGGAACATGACAACGACTTTGGCCATGTGTCGCTGCAGGCCGTGGCGCGCGAAATCTCGATTGATACGGGCACCATCGGCGTGGCGGCGGCGGGATTTGCCCCTATCAATACGAACAAGTGGGGCTACGGCGTGGGGATCTCCGGTCAGTACAATATGAACCAGGTCAATCCGGCGCTTGGTGGCGACAACATTCTGTATTCGTTTCAAGGCGGGCCGGGCATAGGGCGCTATATCCAGGACCTTCTGTTCAACGGCGCGATCCTGAATGACAACACGCATGGCCTGGATACGGTCACTTCCATGGGAGGGTTCATTGCCTATGAGCACTTCTGGTCCGATATATGGGAATCGAACGTGGCCCTGGGCTGGGAAAAGTCCAACTTGAAGGACATCGACCAGCTCACCGCCGACGGGGCGCAACTCACCAGCAAGTCGCGCTCATTTCAGGTCAACCTCATGGTCCACCCCGTTCCCAATACCACGTTCGGGGTCGAGGTCAGCGAGGGCCCGCGGGGTGGTGCCATCGCGCTGGGC
>JBOIFB010000131.1:0-8032 GCA_050741415.1 Burkholderiales bacterium
CCGCGGCCCCTTCCTCGCGCAGGTGGCAGCGCACGTACTGTCCCGCGGGGAGCGCGAGCAGCCGCGGCGGCTCGCGCCGGCAGCGCTCGAAAACGAGCTCGCAGCGCTCGGCAAAGCGGCAGCCGGCGAACGCCTCGGTAAGCGGCGGCACGCGGCCGGGGATTCCGGCGAGCGCACCGCTGCGCCGCGCCGCCGACGGCAGCGCGCCGAACAGCCTTTGCGAATAGGGATGCTGCGGTGCGCGCAGGAAAGCCTCGCGCGGCCCGGTCTCGACGATCTGTCCGGCGTACATGACCGCCACGCGCTGCGCCATTTGCGCGACCACGCCGAGATCGTGAGTGATGAGCAGCAGCGCCATGCCGCGCTCGGCCTGCAGGCGCTTGAGCAGTTCCAGGATCTGGGCCTGGATCGTGACGTCGAGCGCGGTGGTCGGCTCGTCGGCGATCAGCACTTCGGGATCGACCGCGAGCGCGGCGGCGATCATGGCGCGCTGCTTGAGCCCTCCCGAGAGCTGGAAGGGATACTCGTGGAAGCGCCGCACGCCGTCGGGAATGCCGACCGCCTCGAGCAGGTCGAGCGCGCGCTCGCGCGCCGCCGCGCCGCGCAGGCCGGCATGGCGCTCGATCACCTCGACCACTTGGCGTCCGACGGTCAGCACCGGGTTGAGCGCAGTCGACGGCTCCTGGAAAATCATCGCCACGCGCCGCCCGCGCACTGCGCGCATCGCCGCCTCCGGCAGCGCGAGCAGGTCGCCGCCGTCGAGCAGCACTCTGCCGCCGGTCACGCGCGCCGCCTCCGGCAGCAGCCGCATCACCGACAGCGCGGTCATCGACTTGCCGCAACCCGACTCGCCCACCAGCGCGAAGCACTCGCCGCGCTCGAGCACCAGGTCGACGCCGTCGACCGCACGCAGCTCGCCTTCCGGCGTGTCGAGCACCGTGCACAGGCCTTCGAGCTGCAGCGTCGGCGCGCTCATCGGGCCGTCCCCTGGAGCACCCCTGCGCCGACGCGCACGCGCGGATCGAAGCCGTCGCGCACCGCGTCTGCGAGCAGGTTCGCCGCCAGCACCAGTACCAGCAGGAAGCCGAACGCGGAGGCGAGCGACCACCACACCACCGGCTCGCGCGCCATCTCCAGCCTCGCGGCGTTGATCATGGTGCCGAAGCTGACGGTGCTGGGATCGACTCCGACGCCGACGTAGGACAGCACCACCTCGGCGAGCACCAGGCCCGAGAAGTCGAGCACCAGCGAGATGATGATGATGTGCGCGACGTTCGGCAGCAGGTGGCGCATGAGGATGCGCAGGTGCGAAACGCCCAGGGCGTGGGCCGCCTGCACGTACTCCAGCTCGGCGAGCTTGAGCGCCTCGCCGCGCAGCAGGCGCGCGAGCGACGTCCAGCTGGTGACGCCGAGGATCACGCACAGCAGCAGCAGCCTCACGTCGGCGCGCTGCGCGGTGGTGGGGAAGGCCGCCGCGTGCCCGTCGAGGTAGACCTGCATCATGAGCACGAACGCGGCGATGAGGAGCACGGCGGGGATCGAGTTGAGCGTCGTGTACAGGTACTGGATCAGGTCGTCGACCCAGCCCCTGAAGTAGCCCGCGGCAACGCCCAGCATCGCGCCGAGGGGCAGCATGACGAGCGTGGTCAGGGTGCCGATCACCAGGCTGGTGCGAACCGACTTGAGCGACAGGTACAGCACGTCCCGGCCGACCTTATCGGTACCCAGCACGTGGTAGGCGAGCGACAACGCGAACGCCGGGCCGGCGAGCGCGAGCATCGCGCCGAGCGTGGCGTAGGCGGCGCCCCACGGGACCTGCGGCGCGCGCCGCCGCAGCGGCCAGAGCAGCGCACCGATCGGCAGCCACAACAGCGCCGCGCCGGCCAGCCCCGCGAGCGAGCGCCGCACAACGTCCGCGCCCCGACCGGCTTCGTTCGCGAGCCCCGCCCCGCCGTAGCGCAGCCGCGGGTACTCGCGCACCAGGTCGCCGTCGGGCATCCTCACTTCCTCGAGCGTGAAGAGCCGCGTCGCGAGCGGCGCCGAGTAGGTCGTCTCCTCGCTTCGCCGCAGGTGTGAGAGCGCCAGATCGAGCACCGACAGGACCTGCGGCGAGTACGCCGGCGCCTCGCCCGCAGCGGTGGCGGGCAGCGCAACGCGGAAATGCAGCGAATCGGCCAGCCCGATCGCGCCGTAGCCGGCGAGCAGCGCGAGCGAGACCATCGCGGCGCGGCTCCTCGCCACGCGCAGCCAGGGCGCGGCGAGCTGCGGCCGCCGCGCGCAGAGCCACAGGTACGCCCCCGTCGCGGCCACCAGCAGCCACAGCAGGCAGTCGGTCCACAGCATCACGGGCGTGAAGGACATGGCGCTACTCGAGGCGCACGCGGGGATCGACCAGCGTGTAGGAAACGTCGGTCAGCAGCAGCCCGAGGATGTACAGCAGCGAGCCGATGAACACCATCGAGCGCACCACGGCGAAGTCCTGCGACTGGATGGCGTCGATAGTGTAGCTGCCCAGCCCGGGAATGCCGAAGAAGGATTCCATCAGCAGGCTTCCCATGAACAGCAGCGGGATCACCACCACCACGCCGGTGAGGATCGGGATCAGCGCGTTCTTGAGCACGTGGCCGAACATCACCACCGTTTCCGAGAGGCCCTTGGCGCGCGCCGTGCGCACGTAGTCCTTGCCCATCTCCTCCAGGAACAGCGTGCGGTACCAGCGGCTTCCGGCGCCCACCCCGCTCGCCACGCCGATCGCCACCGGCAGGATCAGGAACTTGATCGCGTGCAGGCCGGTGTTGTAGCCCGAGATCGGTACCAGGTCCCAGAGCTTGGCCACCAGATACTGGCCGGCGATGATGTAGAACAGGGTCGAGATCGACATCAGCACCACGCACAGCACGACTCCCCAGAAGTCGAGGTAGGTGGCGCGGAAGAACGCCATTCCCAGCGCGAAGCTGATGTTTACGCCAAGGCCGATGAGGAACACCGGGATGGCGAGCGCGAGGCTCGGCCACATGCGGGTGCGGATCTCGGCGGCGATGTTGCGCCCGTCCTCCGAGGCGCCGAAGTCGAACGCGAACAGGCGCACCGACTTCTGGAAGAATACCGTCTGCGTGAGCTTCCCGGCCCCTGCGGCGCGCGCGTTCCACAGCAGAGGCTTGTCGTAGCCGTGCGCGGCCTTCCAGCGCTCGACCTCGGACTGTGTCACGCGCTTCGCACCGAGCTGCATGCGCGCCATGTCGTCCGGCGTGTTGACGACGAAGAACAGCGCGAAGGTGATCAGGTTCACGCCGATCAGGATCGGGATGGCGTACAGCGTCCGGCGCAGGATGTAGGCGAGCATGTCAGGCGGCGGGGCGCGCGGCCATGCGCTCGCGGCGGCGGTAGCCGACGAAGGCGGGAACCAGCAACGCGACGAGCAGCGCGAAACCGATCGCGAGCGGCCAGACGACCGGCCGGTTCCATTCACGCCGCAGGGCCGCGCGCCGCGCGGGGTCGAGGCGCAGGTACTTGACGTCGTTGCGCGCCATGTCGTTCGGCTTCACGTTCGACAGCCAGCCGTGATAGAGCAGGTAGTCCTTCGGAAAGTAGCCCCAGATCCACGGCGCGTCGTTGCGCGCGATGCCGACCATGGCGTCGATGATCCTCTGCCGCTCGGGCGAGTCGGGCATGCCGCGCATGCGCTCGAACAGCGCGTCGTAGCGCGGATCGTCGTAGTTCGCCGCGTTCTCGCCGTGATGCAGCGCGCGGCTCTGCGCGCCGTCGAGCAGAAACAGGAAATTCTCCGGATCCGGGTAGTCGGCGTTCCAGCCGAGGAAGAACATCTGATCGCTGCCCTTGCGGATCTTGTCCTGGAAGCGGTTCCAGTCCGTGGCGCGCACCTCGAGCTGAATCGAGAGCTTGGCGAGCTGCTTGCGCCACCAGTCGAAGCGCGCCTGGTCGCCCGGGCCGCGCGTGATCGTGTCCAGGTACAGCACCAGCGGCTGTCCGGTGCGCGCGTCGCGTCCGGCCGGATAGCCCGCCTCGGCGAGCAGACGCCTCGCGTCGGCGAGCGGGCGCCGGTGCGCGGCACCGTCGCGCCACAGGTGCGTGACGGGATTGACCCCCTCCTCGCCCGCGCGGTAGCCGAAGATGCCGGACGGGATCGGGCCCTGCGCGACGATGCCGCGGCCGTTGGCGAAGATGGACAGGAACTGCTCCATGTCGACCGCGATCGAGATCGCCTGCCGCAGCTTCCTCGCGCGCGCGGCGGCCCCGGGTCCGCCCACGTTGCCGACCACCGGGTCGAGCCAGTTGAAGCCGATATAGAACACGGAAGGGGCGACGGCCGTGCGCAGCCGGATGCCGAGGCTGTGCATCTGCGGCGTGAGCGCCGCCTGGCCTTCGACCGAGTCGCGCACTGCCTGGTCGAAATTGTCCGAGCTGATGCCCGAAGTGTCGTAGTAGCCCTGCAGGAACTTGTTCCAATAGGGAATGCTTTCCTTCTCCCGGCTGTACACGACGCGGTCGATGAAGGGCATCGGCTTGCCGGCATCGGCGAGCAGCCCCGCCTCGCGGTCGCCGGGCGCGCCCTCGGATGGATAGGGCTCGCCGCGGAAGTTCGGATTGCGCTCCAGCACCATGCGCAGGTTGGGATCGTTCTCGGTGAGCATGTAGGGACCGGTGCCGACCGGCCACCAATCGAGCGTGAAGTTCTTCTGCACCATGCCGGGCTGGGCGAAGAAGCGGTCGACCTCCCACGGCACCGGCGCGAAGAATGGCATTGCCAGCCAGTACGCGAACTGCGGGTAATGCCCTTTGAGCCGGATGCGGAAAGTATGCGCGTCGACGCGCTCGACGCCGGCGAGCGGATACTTGCGCAGGTCGAGCCATTCGCCGCCGCGGCCCTCGGCGTTCAGCGCCGCATCGGCTTGCTTGAGCCGCGCGGCGAGCTCGGGCAGGCCGACGATGTACTGCGACATGAGGCCGTAGATCGGCGATGCGAGGCGCGGGTGTGCGAGGCGCTTGATCTCATAGATGTAATCGTCGGCGGTCAGCTCGCGCGTGCCGCGTCCGGGCAGCGCGTAGGGGCTCGCGAGCGCCGCGATGCGCGCCGGCGACAGCGACTGGTAGAGGGATTCCCCCTTCGCGTTCCTGGCGAACGCCGGATGCGGCTGGTAGCGGATCCCGGGCCTGATGCGGATCTCGTACTCGCTGTAGCCCGCAAGAGTGGTGACCCGCGGCATTTCCGCCGCGGTTAACGGCACGAGCTGGTAGGGCCGCTTCAGATAGTGATACTGCAGCGGCGGCTCGTAGACCTGCTGCGTGAACACCGCCTCGTCCGAGGCGTAGGAAAGCGCCGGATCGAGGTGCTTGGGGCGCGCGACGAAGGCCGAGTAGAGAACGTCCCCCGCCGCGGCGGCGGCCGGATACGGATCGTTCCAGGTTTGACCGCAGCCCGCGGCGAGCAGCGCAATGGCCAGTGCGGAAGTCAGCACGCGCATCGCGCGAGTTTAGCGGAACAGCTTCGCTATAATGCCTTGTATGGCCCTTCTAAGCGGCAAAAAGATTCTCGTCACCGGCCTGCTGAGCAACCGCTCGATCGCCTACGGCATCGCCCAGTGCGCCCTGCGCGAGGGCGCCGAGCTCGCCTTCACCTACGTCGATGAGCGCTTCAAGGCGCGCGTGACCGATCTCGCCCGCGAGCTCAACTCCGAAATCGTGCTGCCCTGCAACGTCGCGAGCGACGAGCAGATCGGCGCGCTGTTTCCCGCGCTGGGCGCGAAGTGGGACGGCCTGGACGGGCTGGTGCACGCGATCGCCTTCGCCTCGCGCGAGGCGATCGCGGGCGAGTTCCTGGACGGCTTCTCGCGCGAGTCGTTCCGCGAGGCGCACGACATTTCTTCCTACAGCTTTCCCGCCCTGGCCAAGGCCGCGCTGCCGATGATGCAGGGCCGCCGCGCCTCGCTTATCACCCTCACTTACCTGGGCGCGGAGCGGGTGCTGCCGCACTACAACACCATGGGCCTGGCGAAAGCGAGCCTGGAAGCGTCGGTACGCTACCTGGCGGCGAACCTCGGCCCGCTCGGCACGCGGGTCAACGGCATCTCGGCCGGGCCGATCAAGACCCTTGCGGCGAGCGGCATCGCCAACTTTCGCAAGATCTTCCGCTTCGTGGAGGAAAACTCACCGCTGCGGCGCAACGTGACGACCGAGGACGTGGGCAACGCCGCCGCCTTCCTGCTGTCGGATCTCGCGGCCGGGATCACCGGCGAAATCGTGCACGTCGACGCCGGCTTCAGCCACGTGGTGGGCGGCATCGGCCAGCCCAACGGCGGCGGCGGCGGCGGCGAGTAGCTGCGCGCCTACTTGCGCTCGAGATTCTTGTCGTTGACCTGGATATCGGCGCGCATGCGCAGGCTCGCGACGAAGGCGTCGTAGTCGGCGCCGCCCTCGGCCCGCTCGAGATTCGCGACGTCGGTCGCCATCTGGGCATCGGTCTTCTTGGCGGGCTCGATCAGCTTGCTGATTCGGTAGATCGCGTATCCGACGCCGTCCTTGTCGGCGCCGACATAGGCCGGCAGCTTGGACACGTCGGCGGTGACGATCTGCCGCAGCGCCTCTTGCGACAGGCCCTCCTTGGCCTCGCGCCGCGACACCTGCTGCGTTGCGCCCCACGTCAGCCCCGCGTCTGCACCCAGGCGCAGTTTTGAGAGCTTTGCCTCGCCTTCCTTCGCCGCCAGCTTGAGCGCCTCCTGCCGGCGCAGCTCCTGCTCGATCGCACTCTTCACCTCTTCGAGCTTGCGCAGCGAGGCGGCCTCGTGCTCCAGCACCCGCGCCGCGACCATCGTCTCGGGCGCTACCTCCACCGCCGGCGTGTTGTGCTTTTTGCCCAGCACGTCGTCGGAGAACAGGGCTTTGACCAGCTTCGCGCTGTTCAGCGGCGGTGGAGCCTTGTCCACGGCCTTGGTGATCCAGCCGCTGCTCTGCAGCGCGAGATGGAATCGCTGCGCCACCGCCTGCAGGCTGTCGGCCTGCTCGAACACCAGGTTGCTGAACCGCTCGGCGGCCTCGGCATACGCGCCTGCGGCCTTCTGCTTCTGCAGTTCGGCGGTCAGCTCCTTGCGCACGTCGTCCAGCGTGCGGGTGCGCCCCGGCTGGATCCCCGTGAGCTTGATGATGTGATAGCCGTACTCGCTTTTGACCACGCCGCTGATGTCGCCCACCTTGCCGAGCGCGAATACGGCATCTGCGAACGGCTTGACCATCATGCCGCGGTCGAAATAGCCCAAGTCGCCGCCTTTTTCCGCCGAACCGGGATCCTGCGAGGTTTTCTTCGCCAGCTCGGCAAAGCTGCCGGGCGACTTGCGCACCTCGGCCAGGATCTCCTCGGCTTTCTTGCGCGCGGCGGCGCGCGTCGCTTCCTTCGCATCCGGAGCGACCTGGACCAGAATGTGGCTTGCGCGCCGCTGCTCATCGGCTTTGTAGCGGCTGGCATTCGCCGCATAGGCCTGCTTCAGTTCCGCATCCGTTACCGGCTCCGTCGCCGCGAGCGACTTGCCCGAAAGCACGACGTACTGCACGCGCACCCGCTCCGGGAGTCGAAACTGGTCCTGATGCGCGTCGTAGTAGGCCTTGGCCTGCGCGGCGTCCACCTTCACCTGCGCCATGAACTGTTGCGTCGGCACCAGCGCCTCCGACACCTCGCGCTTTTCCTCCAGCAGCTGCGCCAGGCGCGCCGCCACGGCGCGCGAAGCGATGGCACTGCCGGTGACCGCGGCCGAAACCTGCTGCAGGGTGAGCTCGTAGCGCATGCTCGACTCGAAGCCCTGCGGCGTCATGCCCTGCGAGCGCAGCACGGCCTCGTAGGCCGGCTTGGAGAAGCGCCCGCCCTCCTGGAACGCGGCGATGCCGAGGATCGCCTCGCGCAGCGTGTCGTCCGAGACCGCGAGCCTCGCCCTGGACGCCGCCGCGGCGACCAGGCGATCGTCGATCATGCTCTCGAGCAGCGCGCGCCGCGTCTGGGGCGTGTCGAACGCGTCCAGGTCTAGCC
>JBOIFB010000132.1:0-7983 GCA_050741415.1 Burkholderiales bacterium
GGCCGGAACGGCGCCGGCGCGCCGCCCGCGGCCGCGAGTGCCGTGCGCCAGTGCTGCGCCTGCGACTCGGCCTCGCGCGCAAGCTCCTCGAACAGGCGCCTGCGGCGCGGCTCCTGCTCGCTCGCTGCGATCACGCGGTAAAGATAGGCGGCAGTAAGCTCGCCGTCGAGCGATTCGGCGGCGGAAGAGGACGACTCCATTGAGCCTCGCGGTCAGTTTGCTGTGCCGACTATCGCCCATTCCCGGCCGGCGGACAAGACGCTACGATAGGGCGTGCGGCGAAGCAGGAATGGTCCTAGGGCCGATGCCGATCCTGGACAATGCGCGGGCAAGGAGAAGGCAGGCATGGTGCAGGACATCCTGTCGTACGGGCTCGGCACGCTCGCTGGCATGGCGCTGGTGCTCGGCCTGCTGTTCCTGTTCGTGAGCGGCATCACGCAGAATAAACATGGCGTGCTGCGCAGCTACCCGGTGATCGGGCACTTGCGCTATTTCTTCGAGCAGCTGGGCGAGTACTTCCGCCAGTACTTCTTCTCCGGCGACCGCGACGAGATGCCGTTCAACCGCGCCACGCGCGGCTGGGTCTACCGCATGGCGAAGAACGAGAGCGGCATGAGCTACGGCGCGATCTCGGCCCCTGCGGTGCGATCGTGGTGGAAGAGAAATACCTGCGCGTGGCGAACTACTGCAACAACATGAACCGCGAAATCGATATGATCGCCCACTCCTGCGGGGTGCGCCAGGCGCGCGAGCTCAAGCGCGAGCACGTGCGCATCGTGCAGGCGAGCGGCCAGTCGGTCGCGCTCAACATGCTCTCGCCCTACCCGGAGCCCAAGGTGCAGGTCAAAGCCGCATAACAGGAGAACCGATGAAATTACGTCTTACCGCCGCCGTCCTGCTCGCCGCCGCTTCCGCGGCGCGCGCCGACCTGCCTACCGTCCAGCACGGCGAGTGGGTGCTCAGGAGCAAGCTCAACGGCCAGCCGCACGAAAGCAGATTGTGCGGCAACCCGCTCGATCGCGTCGCCGCCGCCATCGCCGCCGCGCACGAGACCGAGAAGCTCGGCTGCAGCGTGCGCGTCGACAGCCACGTGCCGCGCAGCACCAACGTCGTGGTCGACTGCCCCGCCGACCGCGCGAGCGACGATGGCGCGCACCGCGTGCGCAAGGGCGTCACCGAGCTCAACGTCAACGCGGCTTCCATGCAGTCGGTCTGGATCGACCTGCGGCGCCCCGGCCGCCGCGAGACGATCGACGCGGAACGGGTGGGGGATTGCAAGCAGTCGCAATGATCCCCGGCACCGAGGGCTACGCGCGGGAAGCCGGGCAGCTCATCGCGCGCTACGAAAGCATCCCGTAGGAAGAAAAGCACCGGAGCGTCGTACACCTGATCGCGGGCAAGCCGCGCAGCGTGCCTTGCACCCGTCGCCGGCGATCGAATGGCTGAACGACAGCCTGCCCGGGCGCGAGCTCGCGCTCGCCGCCGGGCGGCGCTTCGATCTCATCACCCTCACCGCCGTCTGGATGCACCTCGACGAGGACGAGCGCCGCCGCGCCATGCCGCGCGTCGCCTCGCTGCTGCGGGAAAGCGGCGTGCTGATCATGGCCCTGCGCCACGGTCCGGTCCCGCCCGGCAGGCGCATTTTCGAGGCGTCCGCGCAGGAAACGATCGAACTCGCCCAGGCGCACGGATACAAGCGGCCATTAACGACCGCGACCGCGCGGCCCTCGGCTTAGCAGAAATTGTCCGAGCGTCCGCCCGCGGCGCTCGAAGCTTCTACCATTCAGCCGCTTAGCCCTCGGCGCGCTGGATAACAGCGCCGCAATTTCGGAACCGCTTGATCTCAAATATAACGTTAGGTTTCACTGTGCCGGCCCAACGGATCTGTGCTTGCATTGTCATGTTTGTGTAGCTACAATAACCTGTGCTAGTCACGTACGATCCGGCCAAGCGGACTGCCACCCTCGAGGAGCGCGGACTCGACTTCAAAGATGCGGAAATTGTCTTCGCGGGCCCGACGTTTGAGGTCGAAGACACCCGCAAAAGATACGGTGAGGTCCGAGTCATCTGCTTCGGTGTGCTCCGCGGCCGCATAGTCGTCGTAGGCTACACGCCGCGTGGCGCGGATCGCCACGTCTTTAGCATGAGGAAAGCCAATGACCGCGAGAAAACGCGCATCGCGCCGCTCCTCGGGCTCTGATCTCGCGCGCGTTGACGCTCACGTGATCCGGCGGCACGAGTACGACGAACTGCCCGAACTTACCGAGGCCATGCTGGCCCGCGGCAAGGTGAACAAAGGCGGGCGGCCTCGCTCTTCGAATCCCCGAAAGCTCATCTCGATCCGGTTACCCGACAAGGTAATTCAACGTTGGCGGGCAACCGGGCCTGGCTGGCAGACCCGTATGGCAGATCGCTTGGCCAAGGTGCAACCGAAGTGAAACCTAACCACGCAGTGCACCAGACGCGCGCAGAAGCAGCGCGCGCTGGTGACTGCGAACGTTGAGGCTGTATAAAAAGTCCCGAGACGTGTCCTCGGTGACGACTTTGAATCGTTAAGCAGGTAGAGCGATCCGAAGGGAGAAGAACAATGGCGCGCTACAAGGTGGTGGATCGAAGCCCGAGGTTCCTGCCGATTGTGTTGGACGCGCAGCTGGTCGCGGGGAGCTTCGAGTACGCCCTGGACTACCTCATCGATCACGAGATCGATCTGTCGGAGCTGGAGCGGCGCTACCGCAACGATGACACGGGCGCACCGGCTTACGACCCGGCGGTGATGCTGAAGGTTGTGCTGCTGGCGTATAGCCGCGGCGTCCTGAGCAGCCGAGCGATCGAGCGGCTGTGCCGGGAGAACGTACTGTTCATGGCGATTTCGGGGGATAGCGCTCCGCAGTTCACGACGATCGCGAAGTTCGTGAGGGAGCTCGGCGAGGAGGTTTCGGGGATCTTTGCGCAGGTGCTCATGATCTGTGATCGCCAGGGGTTGATCGGACGGCAGATGTTCGCGATCGACGGCGTGAAGCTGCCGAGCAACGCCGACAAGCGGCGCAGCGGCACGCACGCGCAGCTCGCGCACGAGGCCGAGCGCATGGAGCAAGCGGTGGCCAAGATGGTGCGAGCGCACCGCGGGCGCGACGAGAGCGCCGAGACGGGCGAGGACGAGGAGGCGAACGCGGCGCGCATCGAGCGCCTCAAGAGCGAAGCAAAGCGCATCCGTAAGTTCCTTGCCGCAAGTAGCGAGCGCCGCTCCGAGAAGGGTGCGATCCGCAAGAGCAACGTGACCGACAACGACAGCGCCAAGATGGCGACCTCGAAGGGCGTGATCCAGGGCTACACGGCGGTCGCGGCGGTAGATGGCGAAGCGCAGATCATCGTGGCCGCGCAAGCACACGGCTCGGGAAGCGAGCAGAGCGCGCTGCTGCCGATGGTGAAGAAGATCGAGGGGCTGCGCACCGGCCAGACGATCATCACGGCGGATGCGGGCTACCACAGCGAGGCGAACCTGCAGGGGCTGCACGATGCCGGGGTGCCGGCGCTGGTGGCCGACGGCCTGATGCGTCGGCGCGACGAGCGCTTCGCGGCCCAGGCCCGCTACAAGGCGCTGCCCGATCCGCTGTACGACAAGAGCGCCTCGGATAAGGCCTCAGAGAGCAAGTTCCAGCCCGCCGATTTCGCCTTCGATGCGGCGACCAACACCTGCCTCTGCCCGGCGGGCAAGAAGCTCTACTCAAGCGGCAGCGCGTGTTCAACTCATGGCCGCCGGCACCACAAGTTCAAGGGCGCCAAGCGCGACTGCTTGCCCTGCGCGCTGCGCGAGCGCTGCCTGCGCCATCCCGAGCGCACCGCGATCCGCCAGGTCGCCTTCTTCGATAAGCACCAGAGCTCGCCGCTTCGCTACACCGAACGCATGAAGCGCGCCATCGACAGCCCGCGCGGACGAAGGCTCTACGGCCGGCGCATCGCGATCGTCGAGCCCGTGTTCGCCAACCTGCGGCACAACAAGCGCCTGGACCGCTTCACGCTGCGAACGCAACCGAAGGTGAACACGCAGTGGAACCTGTACTGCCTGGTTCACAACATCGAGAAGCTGGCGCATCATGGATATGCAAGCTAGGCATCGAAGACCGGAAATCCATCGACCGCGCTGAGCTGTACCTGCCGTCGCTTACGAAAATGACGCCAACATCACTGCGGCAACTCCTCACGCGAATTCGCCCGCGTGAAAATCGGCTTTTTATACAGCCTCGTTAGGCGTCACGAAGACCCGGGTCCGCTGTTTCGAGCCGCCTCTTTAATGTCCGCTACCTCCAAGATCGGACGCCGGTAGCCGCTTCGTGCGACCGCGAGCATTGCAAGTCCGATCTCTACGGAGGTCACCATCGACTGCGGCCGAATCGCCCGCATGATTCGGAAGAGCGGTCCTGCAAGCACATAAGCCGCCCGATAGGCCAAGGTTTTTGAGCGAACTGCATGCATCGGCAGGATTACCCCGGGTCTGAACATGTATGCGCCCTTGAAGCCCAAGGACAACAGCTCATTTTCCGTACGACCCTTCACGCGTGCCCACATTGACTTTCCCTTCTCGGTGCTATCGGTGCCCGCGCCCGTGACGTAGGTGAAGGTCATCTGCGGGTTGGATCGAAGCAGCGTACGTGCCGCGTTCAGCGTCAGGTCGTGCGTCACGCGCGTGTAGTCGGCTTCGCTCATACCGATGGACGACACGCCGAGACAAAAGAAGCAGGCATCAAACGACGCCAACTGCGCCGCGATCGGACTCAAGTCCGACAGGTCAGGTGTGAGCAGGTTCGTCAAGCGCGGATGCTCGGTTTCGGTACGTCTGCGTCCGACCGCCACGACGCGCCCGACGCCGGGTGCACCGAGGCATTCGCGGAGCACGCTTTGCCCTACCATCCCCGTCGCGCCAAAGATCAAGATGTCCATGCATCCCCCGCTGTCTGTGGTAGCCACAATGGCCAGACCGTCCCCTATTGTGAACGAACGTCCGCGCAGGCTGGCGCGTAACGGCAAGTTCATTCTCTTTGACCTGGGCGGCGTCCTGGTCGAGGCGACCGGACGGACGGCGTTGCGGGCGTTCATGCCTCAATTGGGCGACGCACCGCTGCTCGAGCGCTGGCATCGCTCGAACGCGGTCCAGCTTTTCGAGCGTGGCAAGATATCGCCGAGCGCGTTTGCCAAGGAGTTCATCGAGGAATGGCAGCTCGACATGGGCGAGGCAGAATTCCTCGGTGAATTCGCTTCGTGGGTGAACGGTTTCTTCGACGGCGCCGCGGCACTGATTCAGGCGCTTCGTACCCGTCATCATGTCGGATGCTTGAGCAACACCAATGCCATACACTGGGCACGGCTTCCCGAGATCTCGCGCATGTTCGACTCATGCTTTCCTTCCCACGTAACCGGCTTCATGAAGCCCGATCGCATGGCATACGTGCACGCCCTCGACGAGCTGCACGCGCAGGCGAATGATGTCTACTTCTTCGACGATCTTGTGCCAAATGTGGCGGCAGCGCGGGAGGTCTGAATCAATGCATTTCACGTCAACGGCTTTTCGGCGCTCACACCTCTCTTGCGCGCCGAGGGTTTGTATTCGAATTAAGCTGCGAGCATATGGACATACCGGGCTTCGAAGGCCGCCGTGTTCACGATGACTCTTGAGCGCATTGAATAATGCGAACGCTCGTTGTCCTGCTCATCGTCGCGGTAATTGGCTGGTACGGTTACGGCAGGCACGGAAACTATCTCATTGGCGCGTTTTCGCGTGTCACCCGTTCAGGGGCGGGCGATTCCGCGCCCAATCGCGGTGCATGGACCGGAGGCCAGGGCGGCGGATTCCACTGCGACGGGCGGATCTATTGCTCGCAAATGACTTCGTGCGGGGAAGCGACGTACTTCCTCAGGAACTGTCCGGGGGTGAAAATGGACGGGGACCACGACGGCATTCCTTGCGAGCGGCAGTGGTGCGGATGATTTGAAAGGAGACTCGATCATGCCTACAGGCACAGTTCGGCTTCACCGCGTGCTCCGCGCAAGCCCGGAGCGCGTGTATCGCGCCTTCCTGGACGCGGACGCGATGGCGAAGTGGCTGCCGCCGTACGGGTTCACCTGCAAGGTGCACCAGATGGACGCGAAGGTCGGTGGCCGATTCAGGATGTCGTTCACGAATTTCGGTAGCGGCCGCGGCCACTCCTTCGGCGGCGAGTACCGGGAGCTGAAGCCGTTCGAGCGCATCCGCTACACGGACAAGTTCGACGATCCGAACCTGCCCGGGGAAATGGTCACGACGGTGTCCTTGAAGCAGGTATCCTGCGGAACCGAATTGAGCGTGGTCCAGGAAGGCTTGCCGGAGGCGATTCCGCTCGAGATGTGCTATCTCGGTTGGCAGGAGTCGCTCGCGCAGCTGGCCAAGCTGGTCGAGCCCGAAATTCCGGACTGACAGTCGGGTAAGATTGGGACAAAAGATACGGGACGGCTTGTTGTAAGCTTCAAATTATTGCGGTCTTCTCAATCGACGGGAAAGGGGATGTGATGACGAATGCCGAAGTCACCGCGCAATTATTCGCGGCGAAGAAGAAGAAAGGCGTAACTTTCGCGAAGCTGGAAAAGGCGCTCGGGCGCGACGAGGTGTGGATCGCGGCGCTGTTTCACCGCCAGGCGCAGGCATCGCCCGAGGAGGCGAAGAAGCTCGCTGCGGCGCTCGGGCTGGGGCCGGAGATGGCCGAGGCGCTGACCGATTTTCCGTGCAAGGGGCTGGGGTCGGTGGTGCCGACCGATCCGCTGATTTACCGCTTCTACGAGATCATGCAGGTGTACGGCATGCCGGTGAAGTCGGTGATTCACGAGAAGTTCGGCGACGGGATCATGAGCGCGATCGACTTCACGCTCGAGGTGGACAGGGAAGAGGACCCCAAGGGCGACCGGGTCAAGGTCACGATGTCGGGCAAGTTCCTGCCCTACAAGAAGTGGTAGCGAGCGGGCCGTTGCGGACGGGTGCGTGAGCGCGTTCGTCGCATTGCTGCGCGGGGTGAACGTGGCCGGGCGCAAGCGCATGGGCATGGAGGCGCTGCGCACGAGCTTCGAGGCGCTCGCGCTGACCGACGTGGTGAGTTACCTGCAAAGCGGCAACTTGGTGTTCTCGTCCAGCCAGGAGGATTCGCACGCGCTCGCCGACGCGCTCGAGGCGCGGCTGCTGGCGGACTTCGGCCACGAGGTGAACGTGCTGGTGCTGCCGGCCAAGGAGTTCGATGAGATCGTGGGCGCGAATCCGCTTTCGCCGCACGCGGAGAAGGCGGGCAGCCAGTATCACGCGACGTTCCTGTTCCGCCACGTGCCGGAGACGCTGTTCGGCGAGCAGCAGCTTCCGCTGCAGGAGGGCGAAAAGGCCGCGTTGGTGGGGCGCGTGGTGTACCTGTACTGCCCGAACGGCTACGCCAAGAGCGGCCTCAGCAACGCCTATTTCGAGAAGGCGCTCGGCGCGAGGGCGACCACGCGCAACTGGCGCTCGGTGCGCGCGCTGCAGGCGCTGTGCGTCAAGCAGCCGCTAGCGGCCGGTCCCTAGCCAGCTGTTCCAGATCCGGCGCGCGGGCTCGATCAGCTCGCCCGCGCGCAGACCCACCGGCCCCTCGCCTCGCGCCACGAGCGCGTCCGCCGCGCAGCCGTGCAGATGGGTGCCGAGCACCAGCGCGGATTCGCCCGTCAGGCCCTGCGCCAGCAGTGCGCCGAGCATGCCCGAGAGTACGTCGCCCATGCCGGCGCTCGCCATGCCCGGGTTGCCCGAAGTGTTGATGTAAAAGTGGCCGTCGCGCGCCACGATCACGCTGCCGTTGCCCTTGAGCAGCGCATGCGCATTGAGGTTGGCCGAGAGGTTGCGCGCCGCCGCCAGGCGGTTGGCCTGCACGGCGGCGGTGCGCGTCACCAGCAGCCGCGCGGCCTCGCCCGGATGCGGCGTGAGCAGAGTTTCGGCGCTGCGCC
>JBOIFB010000133.1:0-7907 GCA_050741415.1 Burkholderiales bacterium
GCATAACATCGGCACTCTCGGCGTGCCCGAGGCCGTGATGCGCAAGACCGACGCGCTCGATCCTGCCGAATGGCAGGAGATGCGCAAGCATCCCGAGATCGGCGCCGCGATCATCGGCGAGCACAAGGATCCGCTGCTGGCGAGCGCGCGCGCGATGGCGCTCGCGCACCACGAGCGCTGGGACGGCAAGGGCTACCCCAAGGGTCTCGCCGGCGACGCGATTCCCGTCGCCGCCCGCATCCTCGCCGTGGCGGACGCCTTCGAGGCCATGACCGCGACCCAGCGCCGGCGCGATCCGATCCCGGTCGAGCAAGCCGCGCGCGCAATCGTGGCGGAATCGGGCAAGCAGTTCGACCCCGCGCTGGTGGCCGCCTTTCGCAAGGCCCTGCCCAAGATCGCCGAGGTGCACAAGACCGTGCGCGACGAGCTGAAGGGAATCCACAACCTCGATTTCAGCGACTAGGCGGGCTCGTCCGGGTGCGCGAAGATGGCGCCCGCCTGCGCAGCGGTCATCCGCCCTTGCCCGGCTCGGGCGAGAAGTACTTGTCGAATTTGCCCGCTTCGTCCTTGTGCTGGTCCGCATCGGCGGGTGCGGTTCCCTTGCGCGCGATGTTGGGCCACTTGGCGGCATACTCGGTGTTCAGCGGCAGCCACTTGGCCGCCTTCTCGTCCGAGTCCGGCACGATCGCCGCGGGCGGGCACTCGGGCTCGCACACGCCGCAGTCGATGCACTCGTCGGGATGGATGACGAGCATGTTGTCGCCCTCGTAGAAGCAATCCACGGGACAGACTTCGACGCAGTCCATGTACTTGCACTTGATGCAGTCTTCGGTCACAACATAGGTCATGTGCGTGCTTCTCTAACGATACGAAAGGTAATCGAAGCTTGATTATCGCACCGGCGCCCGAAGCTTCGCCATAATCCCGGAGATCCACATGCAAGATAACGCCATGCCCGCGCACGCCGCCGACATCACCAGCCAGGATTTCGAACGCGAGGTGGTCGAGGCCTCCAAAACCCTGCTCGTCGTCGTGGACTTCTGGGCCCCGTGGTGCGCGCCCTGCCGCGCGCTCAAGCCGATCCTGGAAAAGCTCGCCGCCGAGTATGGCGGGCGCTTCAAGCTGGTCAAGGTCAATTCCGACGAGAATCAGGATATCGCCGCCGCATTCGGGGTGCGCTCGATTCCGGACGTGATGGCTTTCCGCGGCGGCAAGCCGGTCGCCCACTTTCTCGGCGCGCAGCCCGAGTCGCAGGTGCGCGCATTCATCGGCCGGCTGCTGGCAGAGGCCGACGACGCGCAACGTCTCGAGCGCGCCCGGCAGCTGATCGACCTCGGGCGCAGAGACGAGGCCGCGGCCTTGCTGGACGAAGTGCGCTTCGACGTCGATCTCGAGCCGCGCGTGCAGGCGCTGCGCGCCGCGATCGCCTTCGCCGGCGCAGGCGCCGACGAAGGCAGGCTGCGCGAGCAGCTGGCCGCGGACCCCGCCGATCACGCCGCGCGCTTCGCGCTCGCCGGCGCCTGCGCCGGCGCGAAGCGCTACCGCGAGGCGCTCGACCAGCTGCTCGAGATCGTCGCGCGCAACAAGGAGTGGAACGACGGCGCCGCGCGCAAGCAGATCCTCCACATCTTCAACCTGGCCGAAAGCGAGCCCGAGCTGGTCGCCGACTACCGCCGCAAGCTGGCGCGCGCGCTGTACTGACGCCGAGGAGAGCGCAGCGAGGTCATCCGCCTCGACGGCGCGCTGCGCATGGCGCCCCGCTAGCCGGCCAGATTGTCCAGCAGGCGCAGCAGCTCGCGCTGCTCCACGGCGCTCAGCCTCGCGGCGCGCCGGCGATCCTCGGCCAGCACCGCGGCTTTCATCCTGTCGAGCGACTGCGTACCGCGCCGCGTCAGGTGCAGGCCCCAGGCGCGCCCGTCATCCGGGCTCCTGCGGCGCTCTACCAGGCCGCGGCCGACCATCCAGTCGGTGAGCAGCATCGCGCCCGAACGCGCGATGCCGAGCGCCGCGCCGAGCGTCGACTGGCTGATGCCCCGATTTGCGCCGACGATCACCAACGCGGTAAAGCGCGGCGGCGTGATGTGCTGGCCCCTGGTGGCGGCGTGGAAGGCGAGGAACAGCGCCACCTGAGCCCGGCGCAGCGAATAGCCCAGCAGCTCGTCCAGCACCCCGTAGTCCAGACCCGGCACGCGCGTCATCGGCGCCAGGGCGCGCGGACGGTGGGGGGATGGCGGGCGTCTCGTCATTGACCGCCGCATTGTAATGTTCTATAACAATCCTGCGCAACCCAGGAGGAGGAGATATGGATCGCAGAACCTTTAATACAAACGTCGTCGCGGCCGGTGCTGCCGCCGCGCTTTCGCCCTTCGGCATCGCGCGCGCGGCATCCAGGCTCAAGGTCGGCGTGCTGCTGCCGCGCTCGAGCTACGAGGCGCTGATCGGCCAGTCCTGCCAGCTCGGCGCCGACCTGGCGCCCGGCGTTCTCAAGTCGATGCTCGGGGTCGACATCGAGCTCATGAACGCGGACACCGAATCGAACGTCAACACCGCGCGCACCCGGGCCGAGCGCCTGATCCAGGAAGGCGCGCACGTGCTGGTGGGCGCCTTCGACTCGGGCCAGACCGCAGCCATCGCTCAGGTCGCCGAGCAGCGCGGCGTGCCGCTGGTGGTCAACATCGCCGCCGCGCCGCAGATCACCGAGCAGGGCTACAAGTTCGTGTTCCGCAATTTCCCCACCGCGGGCGAGCTGGTCAAGAACGGCCTGTCGCTGATCGGCGAGCTGTTCCAGGCCACCCACAGCGTGGCGCGCACCGCGGTCTACATGCACGTCAACGACACCTTCGGCCAGGCGATGACGCACGGCATCAAAGCCTTGATGCCGCACCTGACCCAGCTGCCGTTCAAGATCATCGACGAGATCGGCTACGACCCCGCGGCGAAGGACCTCTCGGTCGAGGTGTCCAAGGCCAAGGCGGCGAACGCCGATTTCCTGCTGCTCGTGTGCAGGCTCAACGATTCGATCGTGCTGCGCCGCGAGATGGTCAAGCAGCGCTGGCATCCGATGGGCGTGATCGATCCCGGCTCGCCGGGAATCTACGAGGAGCAGTTCACCAAGTCGCTCGGCAAATACGCCGATTACGTCATCGACAACCCGCCCTGGTACAACCCCAAGGCCGAGCTGACCGCGATCGTCGAGACTGCCTTCAGCAAGCGCAACCCGAAGGAAAAGTTCGTCTACCACGGCCTGAACGTCGGCTACACCTTCGAGGCCATCATGATCGCCGCCGACGCCTTCAAGCGCGCCGGCAGCACCGACCCGAAGGCGCTCGCGGACGCGATCCGCGCGACCGACATCGCCAAGCGCATGATGCTCGGCGGCCCGATCAAGTTCAACGCCAAGGGCCAGGTCGAGGGCAACCAGTCGGCCTGCGTCCAGATCCTGGACGGCACGCCCAGAGTCGTGCTGCCGGAATACGCGGCCGAGGCGAAGCCCGTCTTCCCGTGGCCAGAGTATAAGGGGGCGTGAGCGCCGCACTCGTCGCGAACGTCGTCATCTCGGGCCTGCTGACCGGGCTCGTGTACGGGCTGATGGCCCTCGGGCTGTCGGTAATCTTCGGCGTGGTGCGCGTAGTGAATTTCGCGCACGGCGAGATGATGACGGTCGCGATGTACGCCGCGGTGCTGCTGTTCGGCGCGTTCAAGCTCGACCCGATCCTGGCCGCACTGCCCGTGGCGGCGTCGTTCTTCGTCTTCGGCTACGCGCTGCAGGCGGGCCTCATCAATCCGTTCATCACGCGGCCCGAGCACTCGCAGTTCATCCTGCTGGTGGCGATCGCGACGATCCTGTCGAACCTGCTGCTGATGATCTTCGGGCCTGACGCGCGCAGCGTGCAGACCGACTACATGCTCGACTCCTGGGCGATCGGCCAGGTTCTGTTCGACAAGGCGCGCGTCTACGCCGCGCTGTGCGCGCTCGTCACGGCCGCAGGTCTGTTCGCCTTCTTCCGCTTCACGCGCACCGGAACTGCAATTCGCGCCTGCGCCGACAACCATCTCGGCGCGCGCGTCGTGGGGCTGAACGTCAAGCATCTGTACGCGCTCACCTTCGGCCTGGGCGCCGCCTGCCTCGCCGTCGCCGGCTGCATGATGACGCTGCTGGTCGAGGTCGCGCCCTCGGTCGGGCCGAGCTACACCCTGCTCGCCTTCGTGATCGTGATCGTCGGCGGCTTGGGCTCGATGCCGGGCGCGCTGCTCGGCGGCGTGCTGATCGGACTGTCCGAGGCGCTCGCGGGATTGTTCATCACCCCTTCGGCCAAGAGCATGGTCAGTTTCGCGCTGCTGATCGCGGTGCTGGCGTTCCGCCCGCAGGGCCTGCTCACGAGGAAGGCGTGAGCGCGCGCGTGCTGCTCGGAGCGCTGGCCGCCGGCCTGATCGCGCTTCCCCAGGTGTCGGGCAGCTACGTGCTCTCGCTCGCCACGCTCGCGCTGTACTTCGCCTTTACCGGTCAGGCCTGGAACGTGATGATGGGCTTCGCCGGCCAGCTCTCGCTCGGGCACTCGCTGTTCGTCGGGCTCGGCGCCTACGCTGCGGCGGCGCTGTACGTGAAGTTCGGCGTCGGGCCCTGGGCCGGGCTGTGGCTCGCGATGGCGCTGTGCGTGGCCGCCGGCGCGGCGATGGGCCTGCTCGCGTTTCGGTTCGGCATCTCGGGCGTGTACTTCGCGCTGCTCACGATCGCCTTCGCCGAGTTCACCCGCATCGGCTTCGACCAGATCGACTGGCTCGGCGGCCCCGGAGGGCTGTTCCTCAAAGTCGGCCAGCGCACCAGCATCGACCTCGCCAATCTGCGCGGAACCCCGGCCATGTTCTACTACGTGATGCTGGCGCTCACCGCGGGCGCCTTCGCGCTCTGCGCCTGGCTGCTGCGCAGCCGCGCCGGGTACTACTGGCAGGCGATCCGCGAGGACGAGGACGCCGCGCGCGCGCTCGGCATCAACACTTTCCGCTGGAAGATGCTGGCGGTGATCGTCAGCAGCGCGATGACGTCGCTCGCCGGGGTGTTCTTCGCCTTCTACTACAACAACCTGTTCCCGGAGCAGATCTTCCACATCAGCCAGTCGATCGAGATCATCCTCGGCCCGATCGTGGGCGGCGTGGGCACCCTGTTCGGCCCGATCCTGGGCGCGGCGCTGCTCACCACGCTGGGCGCCTCGCTCAACAACATGGTGAGCGCGATGGGCTGGGACATTCCGGGCGTGAAGCAGGTGTTCTACGGCGTGGTCCTGCTGCTGGTGGTGATGTTCCTCCCCGACGGTATCTGGCCGCCGCTGGCGAAGCGGCTCGGCCTCGCGCGCAAGGCCTGAAATGGCCTTGCTCGAGATCCGCTCGCTGTCGAAGTCGTTCCGCGGCCTGCGCGCCGTGTCGCGCGCCTCGTTCGACGTGCCGCAAGGCGGGCTGGTGGCGCTGATCGGGCCGAACGGGGCCGGCAAGACCACGATTTTCAATATGGCCGCCGGCGTGTACGCGCCCGACGCGGGCGAGATCGTGTTCGCCGGACGCAGGATCGACCGCCTGCGTCCCGACCAGGTTTGCGCCGCGGGGGTGGGCCGCACCTTCCAGGTGGTCAAGCCCTTCGCCGGTCTGTCGGTGCTCGACAACGTGATCGTCGGCGCGCTGCGGCGCGAGCGGCGCGTGCCGCACGCCCGCCGCCTCGCGCTCGGGATCCTGGAGAGACTCGGCCTGCAGGCGAAGCAGGACCTGCCTGCCTCGTCGCTCACGCTGCCCGACCGCAAGCGCCTGGAAGTGGCGCGCGCGCTCGCCACCGGCCCGCGCCTGCTGCTGCTGGACGAGGTGATGGCGGGGCTGCGCCCCACCGAGTGCGACCAGATGGTCGAGGTATTCCGCGAGCTCAACCGCGGCGGACTCACGATCCTGCTGATCGAGCACGTGATGCGCGCGGTGATGGCGCTCGCGCAGCGCGTGCTGGTGCTCCACCACGGCGAGATCATCGCGCAAGGTGCGCCGGCCGAGGTGGTGCGCGACGCGGCGGTGCTCGAATGCTACCTGGGCGAGGAGACCGAACTGTGAGCGCGGCGCTGCTCGCGCCTTTGCTCGAAATCCGGGCGCTCGATGTCTTCTACGGCGACGCGCAGGCGCTCGCCGGCGTCTCGCTCGAGGTGCCGCAGGGCGAGATCGTGGCCATCGTCGGCGCCAACGGCGCCGGCAAGTCGACGCTGATCCGCGCCATCGCGGGCATGGAGCGGCCGCGCAGCGGTAAAGTGCTCTTCAAACAGAACGACATTACGGGGCTGCCAAGCCACCGCATCTGCAATCTCGGCATCGGCCAGGTCGCCGAGGGGCGGCAGGTGTTCCCCTCGCTCACGGTAGCGGAGAACCTGGCGATGGGCGGCCTGCTGCCGCGCGCGCGGGCCGCCGCGGCGCGCACCCTGGACGAGGTGTACGCGCTCTTCCCGCGCCTGGCCGAGCGGCGCGGGCAGCTCGCCGGCACCCTTTCCGGCGGCGAGCAGCAGATGCTCGCCATCGGCCGCTGCCTGATGGGCCAGCCCGAGCTGATCATGTTCGACGAGCCCTCTCTCGGCCTCGCGCCGACCGTGGTGCAGGAGGTGTTCCGAACCCTCCGCACACTGCATCGCAAGGGGCTCACCATCCTGCTGGTGGAACAGAACGTGGCGCTCTCGCTCAAGCTCTCGCAGCACGCCTACGTGCTCGAGAACGGCGCCGTCGCGATGTCCGGCGCGGGCAGCGCGCTGCTGCACGACGACCGCGTGCGCCAGGCCTACCTCGGGCTCTAGAACAGCTTGCGCTCGAGCGCGCGGCACGCGAGCAGGTAGGTTGCCGCGTTCCACGACTGGCGCGGCATGCCGCTCGGCCTGCCGGTCAGGCCGTGGAACCACTCGTTGAACTCCCAGCCGTTGACCGCGTTGGCGCGGGCGAGCCTGAGCAATTCATCTCTTGCCTTCGCCTTCATCCCGCGCGCCGCCAGCGCCACGACCCAGAAGCCGCCGACCATCGGCCAGATCCCGCCGTTGTGGTATTGGTGCTCGAAGTTCTGCTGGTGGCGGCTCATGTAGGGGCGCCACAGCGGATCTCCCGGCGGGATCGACCGGCAGGTGACGCGCACCGGATGCGGCGCGCCGGCCTGGGCGCGCGCGATCGCGCGCAGAATTGCCGCCGTGCGCGCGCCGTCGGCGAGGCCGAACAGCGCGGCGAGAACATTGCCGAACACGTCGCCCTCGCCGCCCGCGGCGGCGAGGTTGACGAAGCTCAGGTAAAGGTCGGGAAAGCTTCGCTTGCGGCGCGCGTAGTGCGCGAGCAGGCGCAGCCGCCGGTAGTCCGGCACGTCGCGCTCGCTCGGCAGGAACAGCTGATTGAAATGGCGCCGGGTCTGCTCCGCCCCGGCGAGGCCGTACAGGCGCTTGACCCGGTACCACAAGGCGTTCGAGTAGAGCACGAAACCCGCGCGCGGCATGATGTCCGCCCAGTCGCTCGCCTCGTTCTGCTGCAGCAGGCCGATGCGCGGGTGCTCCTGGGCCGCGAGCCAGGCGAGCGCGCGCGCCGCGTGCGGGGCGAGCTTGGCGAGCAGCCTCGGCTGCGGCGCGTGGCGCTCGAGCCAGCGCAGCGCGATGAGCCACCACAGCGTCGCATCGATGCAGCCGACGTACCAGAAATCGCCGCTGCCCGAGCCGCGATCGACGAACTTCGGGATCTGCCCGTTGGCCGCCTGGCGCTCGGCGAGCGTGGCAAGACCAGCGACGGCGCCGCGTTCGAGCCGCGCGTCGCCCGAAAGCGCCATGGCGAGCGCGCACACCGCCGCGTCGCGCGCGAAAACCAGGTCATAGCCGCGCCGCGCCGCGGCGGCGCTGCGCCCCGCGGCCAGCATCCCGCCGGGC
>JBOIFB010000134.1:0-7857 GCA_050741415.1 Burkholderiales bacterium
CAGGCCGACCACCGTTGCATAGCGTGGAGTGCGCACGACCTCCGCCAGGCTGCCCGTGTAGCGGGGGATTCCTACGCGTACCGGCATGTGAAAGATTTCCTCGCCGAGCTCGACCATGCCGCGCATGACCGCGCTGCCACCGGTGAGCACGACGCCCGAGGACAGCAGCTCCTCATAGCCGGATTCGCGCAGCACCTGCTGCACGAGCGAGAACAGCTCCTCGACGCGCGGCTCGATCACTTCGGCGAGCGTCTGGCGCGACATCACGCGCGGACCGCGATCGCCGATTCCTGGCACCTCGATCATCTCGTTCGGGTCGGCAAGCTGGCGCAGGGCCACGCCGTGACGGATCTTGATGTTCTCGGCCTCGGCGGTCGGCGTCCTGAGCGCCATCGCAATGTCGTTGGTGATCTGATCGCCCGCAATCGGAATCACGGCCGTGTGGCGGATCGCGCCGTGGGTGAACAGCGCGATGTCGGTAGTGCCGCCGCCGATGTCGATCAGGCACACGCCGAGATCAGTCTCGTCGTCCTGCAGGACCGCGCGCGAGGACGCGAGCGGCTGAAGGATCAGGTCGTTTACCTCCAGTCCGCAGCGGCGCACGCACTTGACGATGTTCTGCGCGGCCGATACCGCACCGGTGACGATATGGACTTTCACCTCCAGACGCACGCCCGACATGCCGAGTGGTTCGCGCACATCCTCCTGGCCGTCGATGATGAACTCCTGCCGCAGCACGTGAAGGATCTGCTGATCGGTCGGTATGTTCACCGCCTTGGCGGTGTCGATCACCCGCTCGACATCGAGTGCCGTCACTTCCTTGTCCTTGATTGCCACCATGCCGGTCGAGTTGAAGCTGCGGATGTGGCTGCCCGCGATTCCGGCGAAGGCAGAGGTGATCTTGCAATCCGCCATCAGCTCGGCTTCCTCCAGCGCGCGCTGCACCGCGTTCACGGTCGACTCGATGTTGACCACCACGCCCTTTTTCAGCCCCTTGGATTCGTGCCCGCCCATGCCGAGGATCTCGAGCTCTCCGTCGGGGCGCAGCTCCGCCACCAGCGCCACCACTTTGGAGGTGCCGATGTCCAGCCCGACGATCAGGTCCTTGTTGTCTTTCGCCATGTCGTTCAGCCCTTCATGTCCGGCACGCGCAGAGCAAAGCCATTGGGGTAGCGCAGATCCACGTAATCGTGCCGCTGCGCGATCTTGCCGAGCGTCTGCGGATAGACCGCCACGAAGCGCGCCAACCGCGCTTCGACCGGAAGCTCGCCGGTGTCGCGTCCCAGCACCACGTTCAGTCCGCTCTTCAATTGCAGCCGCCAGGCGAAGCGCGGCGTGAGGATCACGCGCTCGAGCGGATCGCCGAGCGGAGCGAGCAGCGCCGCGAAGCGCCGGTAGCGGACCGTCACCTCGGCCTCCGTGCCGGCGGGCCCGGCGAGCAGCGGCAGCGCCGCATCGGTCTGCGCGGCGAAGCGCTCGCCGTAGATGTCCACCAGCGCATCGTCGCCCCAACGCGCGAGCGCGACGTGCTCCTCGATCGATACCTCGAGGCCGTCGGGCCAAACCCGGCGCACGTATACCCGCCGCACCCAAGGCAGCTGTTCGATGCCCTGGCGCACCGCGGCCAGGTCGACCGAGAAGAAGTTGCCGGCTATCCGCCCCCGGGTGGCCTGCTCGATCTGCGCCGCCGAGGTATGTGCGAGCGCGCCGCGCACGGTGATTTCGCGCAGCGGAAACAGCGTCGAGCGCAGCAGCAGCTGCGCACCGGCCAGCATGAAGATCAGCAGCGCGATCCCGGTCAGGATCCCGGCCACGGAATTGAGCAAGCGCGGGTTATCCCACATGCGCACCCTCCAGGATCTTCAGGCACAGGTCCTCGTACGACGTGCCGACGGCGCGCGCGGCGATCGGCACCAGGCTGTGACCGGTCATGCCGGGTGAGGTATTGATTTCGAGCAGCCATGGCTTGCCTGCCGGGTCCAGCATCAGGTCAACTCGACCCCAGCCGCTGCAACCAACCAGACGAAAGGCCTCGAGCGACAAGGCCTTGAGTTCTTCTTCCTTCGATGCCGGCAGGCCGCAGGGGCACAGGTATTTGGTGTCGTCGCTGAAGTACTTGTGCTGGTAGTCGTAGTTGCCCTCGGGTGCCTCAATCCTAATCAGAGGCAGCACCGTGTCGCCGAGAATTCCGGCAGTGAATTCGGGTCCGTCGACGAAGGATTCGGCCAGCGCGGTGTCGCGGTACTTCTGCGCCGCCAACTCGTAGGCCGCCGGCAGCTGGGAGACTGCACTGACCTTGGTCAGGCCCAGCGTCGAGCCCTCGTTCGCCGGCTTGACGATGAGAGGCAGGCCGAGCTCGCGCGCCACCACGCCCCAGTCGTCGTGCGCCCCCAGAATGCGGTAGCGCGGCGTGGGCAGCCCGCCCGCCAGCCAGATCATCTTGGTGCGCCACTTGTCGAGTGCGACGGCGGAGCCCAGCACTCCGCTGCCGGTGTAGGGAATTCCCATCACCTCAAGTGCCCCCTGCACGGTGCCGTCCTCGCCGCCGCGGCCGTGCAGCGCAATGAAGCAGCGTGCGAAGCCTTCGCGCTTGAGCTCGGCCAGGTCGCGCTCGGCGGGATCGAATGCGTGCGCGTCCACGTCCTTCGCACGCAGCGCCTTAAGCACACCCGTGCCGCTCATGAGCGACACCTCGCGCTCCGCGGACTTGCCGCCGAGCAGCACTGCAACCCTGCCGAAGCCGGACGTTTTCACGCCGCCTCCCCGACGATGCGCACCTCGGGCTGGAGATCGATCCCGGTCTGATCGAGCACCCGCGCGCGCACGGTCGTGATCAGCCACTCGATGTCGGCGGCTTTCGCCGCGCCCTTCGGGTTGACGATGAAGTTCGCATGCTTTTCGGATACGCGCGCGCCGCCGTGCTCGAGCCCTTTGAGGCCGCAGGCTTCGATCAGCCGCGCCGCGTGATCCGCAATCGGATTGCCGAACACGCTGCCCGCGTTCGGCAGCTGCAGCGGCTGGGTGGCGATTCGGCGTGAGAGGAATTCCTTGATCCTGGCGCGCGAGGCCTCGCCGTCGCCCTGCGCAAGCCGGAAGTAGGCCGCGACGAACCACTCGTCCTGCCCCAGCCTGGCGCCCTGTCTGACGGCGCAGTGCCGGTAGGAGATCTCGAATTCGCTCTTTTCGCGGCTGAGCAAATTGCCTCTGCGGTCGATCGTCACCGCGCGCTCGACGATGTCCCAGGTCTCGCTGCCGTAGCAGCCCGCGTTCATCGCCAGCGCCCCGCCGACGCTGCCTGGCACCCCGGCCAGGAATTCGGCGCCCGCCAGATCGTTCCGCGCCGCAAAGCGCGCCACCTTCGGGCTTGCGACGCCGGCTTCCGCATAGACGCACCCGAGAAGCAGTTCGGGACGCTTTGCCGCCGCGTGCGTGAGCACCACCGTGCCGCGCAGACCGCCGTCGCGCACCAGCAGGTTCGACCCCAGCCCGACGAACACGAGCGGCTCGCCCGGAGGAAGCTGGCGCAGGAATGCCACCAAGTCCTCGAGGTCCGCAGGCAGGTACAGGCGCTCCACGCGGCCTCCCGCGCGCCAGCTGGTGTGGCGCGCCATCGGCTCGTCCAGTCTCAGCGCCCCGCGCTGCCCAGGAAAATTCAGCGTCTCGGCCATGTTCATGTCAGCCGCGCCGGCACATTGCCGATCGAGCCAGCCCCCATCGTGAGCACCACATCGCCATCGCGGGCGACGCGCCGGATGGCATCGGCCATCTGCGCGACGTCGTCCACGAATACCGGTTCGACCTTGCCCGCAACGCGCACCGCCCGCGCGAGCGAACGGCCGTCCGCTGCGACGATCGGCGACTCGCCCGCCGGATAGACCTCCGCCAGTAGCAGCGCATCCGCAGTCGAAAGCACCCGCACGAAGTCCTCGAACAGATCGCGCGTTCGGGTATAGCGGTGCGGCTGGAACGCGAGCACGATGCGCCGCCTGGGAAATGCGCCGCGCGCGGCCGCGAGCGTGGCCGCCATCTCGGCTGGGTGATGGCCGTAGTCGTCGACCAGGGCAAAATGGCCGCCGTCGACGAGCGCAACGTCGCCGCAGCGCTGGAAGCGCCGGCCGACGCCGTGGAACTCGGCCAGCGCCTTCTGGATCGCGCGATCGGCGATGGCGAGCTCGCTCGCCACTGCGATCGCCGCGAGCGCGTTCTGCACGTTGTGCCGCCCTGGCAGATTGAGCGTCACCTCGAGCGGCGCGGCTTTTTCGCGCAGCGCGCGAAAGCGCATCGCTCCGGCCGCGTGCTCGACCGCTTCGGCCCTGACCGCGGCGTCGGCGGCGAAGCCGTAGGTCACCACTGGCTTGGAAACGAACGGCAAGATCTCGCGCACGTTCGGGTCGTCGGCGCACAGGATCGCGCTGCCGTAGAAAGGAAGATTCTGCAGGAACTGCACGAACGCCTGCTTCAGGCGCGCGAAGTCGTGCTGGTAGGTCTCCATGTGATCGGCGTCGATATTTGTGACTACCGCGATCACCGGCTGCAAGTGCAGGAACGAAGCATCCGATTCGTCCGCCTCGACCACGATGAACTCGCCGCGGCCCAGGCGCGCGTTCGAGCCGGCCGCGTTGAGCCGGCCGCCGATGACAAAGGTAGGGTCGATCCCTCCCTCGGCGAGCACGCTCGCCACCAGACTGGTAGTGGTGGTCTTGCCGTGGGTGCCGGCAATCGCAATGCCCTGTTTGAGGCGCATCAGTTCGGCCAGCATCAGCGCGCGCGGCACGATCGGCACGCGCCGCGCGCGCGCCGCGATGACCTCCGGGTTGTCGCCCGCCACCGCGCTCGAGACCACCACGGCGTCGGCGCCTCCGACGTTCGCCGCCGCGTGCGAAATCGAAACCCTGGCCCCGAGCCCGGCCAACCGGCGCGTCGCGGCGTTCTCGGCCAGGTCCGAGCCGCTTACTTGGTAGCCGAGATTGAGCAGCACCTCGGCAATGCCGCTCATGCCCGAGCCGCCGATGCCGACGAAGTGGATCCGCCGCACCTTGTGCTTCATGCGACGCCCCCCTCGGCAAGCGCAATGCAGCGCTCGGCGACGACGTTCGCCGCGTCCGGCTTGCCCAGTGTGTGCGCCTTGCGCGCCATCTCGAGCAGTTGCGCGCGTTCGAGCGAGCGCAGCAGGGAGGCGAGCCCGTCCGGGGTCATTTGCTGCTGCGGGAGCAGAATCGCCGCGCCGCGTTCGGCAAGGAAGCGCGCGTTCGCGCTCTGGTGATCGTCGACCGCGTGCGGGAAAGGCACCAGGATGCCCGCCACGCCGCCGGCGGACAGCTCCGCCACCGTGGTCGCGCCGGCGCGGCACAGAACGAGGTCGGCGTCTGCGTAGCGGCGCGCCATGTCGTCGATGAACGCCACCAGCTCGCCCGTCACACCCGACGCGGCGTAATTCGCACGTAGCGCTTCGAGATGCTTCTCGCCCGCCTGGTGCACCACCTGCGGGCGCTCGCGCGGCGCGAACAGCGCGAGCGCCTTCGGAACAGTATCGTTCAGCGCCTGCGCGCCGAGGCTGCCGCCCACCACCAGCAGCTTGAGGGGTCCGCTGCGCCCGCCATAACGTTCATCCGGTGCGGCGATGGCTGCGATTTCCGCGCGCACCGGGTTTCCGGTCCACTCGGCGTTCTTCAGCGCGCCGGGAAACGCAACCATCACCTTGTCCGCGAGCGCGGCGAGCACCCGGTTGGCAAGCCCTGCGATCGCGTTCTGCTCGTGCAGCGCGAGCGGCCGCGCCATCAGCGACGCGATCATGCCACCGGGAAAGGCAACGTAGCCGCCCATGCCGAGCACCACGTCCGGGCGCAGCCGGAACAGCGCTCGCGCGCATTCCCCGAACGACCACAACAGGTTGGCGGGCAACAGCAGCTTGGCGAGCAGCCCCTTGCCGCGCAGCGCGCGCGCGCGGATCCACGCCATGCGGTATCCGTGCGGCGGCACGATGCGCGCCTCCATGCCGGACCTGGCGCCCATCCACACCACTTCCCAGCCGGCAGCCTGCATGCGCTCGGCAACCGCGAGCCCAGGGAAGATGTGCCCCCCGGTGCCACCTGCCATGATCATGACGACGCGGCTCATGCCGGCAGTCCCCGCGCGAGCTGACGGTTTTCCCAGTCGATGCGCAGCAGAATCGCGAGCGCGACGAAGTTCGCCACCACGCCGGTGCCGCCGTAGCTCATCAGCGGCAGCGTCAGCCCCTTGGTGGGCAGCAAGCCCATGTTCACGCCCATGTTGATGACCGCCTGGAAGCCGATCCACACCCCGATCCCCTGCGCCGCGAGAGCCGCGAAGTGGCGTTCACGCAGCGCTGCCCGGCGGCCGATCAGGAAGGCGCGGAACACGATCCAGCCGAACAGCGCGATCACCACCGCGACGCCGGCGAAGCCGAGCTCCTCGGCAACCACCGCGAGCAGAAAGTCGGTGTGCGCCTCGGGCAGGTAGTGCAGCTTCTCGACGCTGGCGCCAAGACCGACCCCGAACCACTCGCCGCGGCCGAAGGCGATCAGTGCATGCGACAGCTGGTAGCCGGTGCCGTAGGCGTCGTTCCACGGATCCATGAAGCCGAAGATGCGGTGCATCCGGTACGGCGAGGACAACACCAGCCCGGCGAATCCAACCGTCAGCATGACCACCAGCAGCGCGAAGTGGCGACCGTTCATGCCGCCGAGAAAGATCATGCCGAAGGTGGTGATCGCGATGACGACGAATGCGCCGAAGTCCGGTTCGCGCAACAGCAGCCAGGACACGAGCAGCATCACACAGAGCATCGGCAGCAGGCCCTTCTTGAAGCTCTTGAGCACCGCGTGCTTGCGCACCGTGTAGTCCGCGGCGTAGAGCACTGCGCCGAGCTTCATCAATTCGGATGGCTGGATGTTGAACGCACGCAGGTTGAGCCAGCGCCGCGCGCCGTTCACCTCGCGCCCGATGCCGGGCACCAGCACCAGCACCAGGAGCAGCACGCCGCCGGCGAACAGCCACGGTGCCGCCTTCTGCCACAGGCGCACCGGAACCAGAAACACGACCGTCGCCGCGAACAGCGCCACGCCGAGGAAGATCGCCTGGCGCACCAGAAAGTAGGCCGAATTGTCACCGGTGTAGCGGCTCGAGGCAGCGATTTCGATCGAGGCCGAGTACACCATCACCAGGCCGCCCGCGGCGAGCAGCAGCGCCGCCCAAGCGAGCGAGCGGTCGTACTCCGCCATGGGCGTGCCCTGGGCGAAAACGTAGCTAGCCATCCGCCAGATCCTTCACTGCCGCGGCGAAAGCGTCACCGCGGTGGCGGTAGTCGCGGAACATGTCGAAGCTCGCGCAGGCCGGCGACAGCAGCACCGCCTCGCCCGCTTGTGCGCACACCGCCGCTCGCTCGACCGCTTGCTCGAGCGATACGCACTGCTCGAGGGGCACTCCGCTCGGTGCGAGCGCGCGGGCGATGCGCGGCGCGTCGCGTCCGATCAACAGCACCCTGCGCGCGTGCTCGGCCACCGGCCCAACCAGCGGCGCGAAGTCCTGCCCCTTGCCGTCGCCGCCCGCAATCAGCACTACGCGTCGCGCGAGGCCGCGCAAGGCCGCGATCGTCGCGCCCACGTTCGTGCCCTTGGAATCGTCGTACCATGCCACGCCCCCTCGCAGCGCGACCTGCTGCAGGCGGTGCGCCAGGCCCTTGAAGCTGCGCAGTCCCTCGCTGATCGCCCCGTGGCCAGCTGCCGCCGTGCGCGCGAGCGCCGCCGCGGCGAGCGCGTTGGCCGCGTTGTGCCAGCCGTGGATCGACAGCGCATCGGCCTCGATCAGAGCGGCGTCGCCCTGCGCCAGCCACCTGCG
>JBOIFB010000135.1:0-7853 GCA_050741415.1 Burkholderiales bacterium
CGGGTGGATCGCTCTCACCGCGCGGGGACTGGCGCGCGCCCTCGGACGGCGTGGCCGACGCCTGGCTGGCGGATCTCGCGCAGGTTCCAGCGCGCGACTGAGCGCGCCAGCAGCCGAAAGAAAAACGGGCCGACCCGGATAAGGGTCGGCCCGTCTTGAAGCACGGTGAAAAGGGGGGGGCCGTACTTCGGAGCCTATCCTAAAGCGGTGCGCTGTCTGGAGTCTGAGACCGTGCTTACGCCTTCCTGAAACCCGGGGATCGCGCAGCGCACCGCGTCCTCGACTTTGTCCAGCAGCACGAACTCGAGCTTCGCGCGCGCCTCGGCCGGCACGTCCTCCAGGTCCTTCTCGTTGCGCCTGGGCAGCATTACGCTGCGGATTCCGGCGCGCAGCGCCGCAAGCACCTTTTCCTTCACGCCGCCGATCGGCAGTACCAGGCCCCGGAGCGATATCTCGCCGGTCATCGCGACATCGCTCCTCACCGCCTTGCCCGAGAGCAGCGATGCCAGCGCGAGGTACATCGCCACGCCCGCGCTCGGACCGTCCTTGGGCGTCGCGCCCGCCGGAACGTGGATGTGCACGTCGATCTTGTCGAAGGCCTCGACCAGGCGGCCCTTGGCGAGCGTCAGCGCGGCCTGCGCCGACTCTTTCATCACGTCTCCCAGTTGCCCGGTGAGGATCAGCTTGCCGCTGCCGGGCACCTTGGTCGCCTCGATGAACAGGATGTCGCCGCCGACCGGCGTCCAGGCGAGTCCCGTCGCGACCCCGGGAACCGCGGTCATCAACGCCGCCTCGCTTTCGAATTTCCGTGCACCGAGGATCGGCTGCAGGTCCGCGGCGTCGACCGCGACCGACTGCGCCTTGTCTTCGGCGATCCTCATTGCAACGTTGCGCAGCACCGAGCCGATCTCGCGCTCGAGGTTCCGCACTCCCGCTTCGCGCGTGTAATCGCGCACGATCGCCGTCAGCGCAGCGTCGCTCAGCGAAGCCTGCTCCGGCTTGAGCCCGTTCGCCTCCAGCTGGCGCTTGACCAGGTAGCGGCGCGCGATCTCGAGCTTCTCCTCTTCCGTATAGCCGGGAAGAGGGATCACTTCCATGCGGTCGCGCAGCGGCCCCCGGATCGTGTCGAGCACGTTGGCGGTGGCGATGAACATCATCTTCGACAGGTCGAAGTCGACGCCCAGGTAGTTGTCGCGGAACTTCGAGTTCTGCTCCGGATCGAGCACCTCGAGCAGCGCCGAGGACGGGTCGCCCTGATAGCCGCCCGCGCCGACCTTGTCGATCTCGTCCAGCATCAGCACGCCGGCGCGAGTTTCCGCGCGGCGGATCGCCTGGATGATGTTGCCGGGCAGCGCGCCGACGTAGGTGCGCCGGTGGCCGCGGATTTCGGCTTCGTCGTGCAGGCCGCCCAGCGCCACGCGCTGGAACTTGCGTCCGGTGGCGCGCGCGATCGACTGCCCGAGCGAAGTCTTGCCCACCCCCGGCGGGCCGACGAAACACAGGATCGGGCTCTTGCCCTCGGGATTGAGCTTTCTCACCGCGAGGTGCTCGAGGATCCGGCGCTTGACCTTTCCCAGGCCGTAATGGTCCTCGTCGAGCACCCGCCTCGCTTCGGCGATGTCGATCGGCTTGGCAGGCTCGGTGCGCCACGGCAGCTCGGTAAGCCACTCGAGGTAGGTGCGCAGCATGCCGTACTCGGCGCCGCCTTCCTGCATGCGCTGCAGGCGCTTCAATTCCTTGTTGGCGTACTTCGCCACGTCCTCCGGCATGCCGGCCTCGTCGAGCGCCTTCTTCAGCTCCTCGACCTCGGCCGCCGCGTCCTCGCCCTCGCCCAGCTCCTTCTGGATCTGGCGCATCTGCTCGCGCAGCACGTGCTCGCGCTGGCGCTCGTCGAACGCCTTGCGCGTCTGGTCGCCGATCTCCTTCGATAATTTCAGGATCTCGACCCTGTTGCCGAGCAGCGCGAGCACCTTGTCCAGGCGCGCGCGCACGCTGAATGCCTCGAGCAGCTCCTGCTTCTGCTCGGGCTTCACGTCGAGGAAGTTCGCCACCATGTCCGCCAGCACGCCGGGCGACTCGACGCCCTGCACCACCGCGGCGAGGCCTTCGGGCGCGTTCGGCAGCAGCTCGACCGCCGCCGCGGACTGTTCCTTCAGCTGCAGGAAGCGCGCCTCGAGCTCGGCGCCGGACTCCTGCACCTCCTCGACCATCGCCACCCGCGCGACGAGGAACGGCCAGCCATCGAGAAACTCGAGCACGCGGAAGCGCGACTGGCCCTGCACCACGAGGTGGTGCGCGCCGTCGGGCGCAGTAACGTAGCGCGCGATCTGGCCCGCCGTGCCGACCCAGTGCAGGTCGTCCGGACCGACCTCGTCCTTGGCCGCGTCGCGCTGCAACAGGAAACCGACCTGGCGCTCGCGCTTGACCGCGTCCTGCGCCGCAGCGACCGATTTCTCGCGTCCGATCGTCACCGGCGCGATGACGCCGGGGAACAATACGGTGTTGCGCATCGGGACCAGGGCGATCGCGTCCTCGGGCAGCGGCTTCACGGTACCGTTCGCGCGTCGTGGTGCGGCCGTGCTGGCGGGCGCGGGCGGCTCGCCCGAGAGCATCTGCTGGGAGTTTGGCAACTGGGTCATGCGGACTCCTTGCGTTTGGCGAACGTGAGCGTGAGCAGCCCGTTCGCGAAGGATCTGCCGGTAAGCTCGAGCGCGTGCATCGGCAGCGCGATGCGGCGCTCGAAGCGCCCGTAGGGGATTTCCAGGCGGTGGATGCGCGCGCCGCCCTCGCAGGCGGGAAACGCGCGCAGCGCGGAGACGGTCACCGCATCCTGCTCGATGCCGATCGCGACCGATTCAGCGTCGACGCCCGGCAGCGCGACGTGCGCCCGCAGCGCGTCGGTGCTCTCGACCAGATCGACCGGGGCCTCCCAGCTCCTTGCGGCCGCCGAGGGGCCGACGCGGAAGAACTGCCGCTGCAGGCGCTCGGCCTGCTCGAGCAGCGCAAGAGCTTCGCCCCACATCAGACTGCGTAAGTCGCGCGATCTCATCGTTTATGGACTCTCCGAACCCCATGTAGGTGGAGGCCGAAACGCAGGAATCAACCCCGCCGCAAGGCATGGAATCGCAAGGGAATCCCGCCTACATAAGCGAAAATGCACCGCGAAGCCGGCGGGTTCTAGGACAGCTTGGCCGGCAGCCAGAGCGCGATTCCCGGAAACGCGATCAGCAGCGCAATCATCACCATCAGCGTGATTACAAATGGGGCCGAGCCGACGATTACGTCGACGATCTGGCCGCGCGAGCGCACGCCCTGCACCACGAACAGGTTGAAGCCCACCGGCGGGGTGATGAGCGCGGTCTCGATCAGCAGCATCATCAGCACCCCGAACCAGATCGGGTTGAAGCCGAGCGCCGCCACCACCGGCGTGATGATCGGCACCGTCGCGACCAGCATCGAGAGCGACTCCATGAACATGCCGAGCACCAGGTAGAACAGCACGATCACGATGATGGTGCCGGTGGGCGAGAGCCCGAAGCCGGTGACGTAGCTCATCACCTTGCCCGAGAGGCCGATCGAGGTGATGATGAAATTGACGAAGTAGGCGGCGATCAGGATCGCCATGATCATCGCCGTGGTCTTCATGGTGCCTTCGAAGGTGTCGCGCAGCATCGTCCACGACAGCCGCCTGCGCCAGGCCGCCAGCGCGAACGCCGCCACTACGCCCAGGCCGGCCGACTCGGTCGGCGTGGCGACGCCGCCGTAGATCGAGCCGATCACTACGACGAAGATCAGCAGCGGCGGCACCAGGTCGGGCAGCGAGCGCCAGCGCGCGCCCCAGCTCGTCTCGACCCGGTGCCCGCCCCAGCGCGGCCGCACCAGGCAGGCCACGATCACCGTCAGCATGAACAGCGCCGTCAGCACTGCGCCCGGCACGATGCCGGCGAGGTAGAGCTGCGGGATCGAGGTGTCGGTCAGCGCGCCGTAGACGATCATCGGGATGGAAGGCGGAATCAGGATGCCGAGCGTACCGCCGGCGGCGATGGTGCCGAGGTACAGCCGCTCGTTGTAGCCGTACTTGTCGATCTGCTCCACCGCCACGGTGCCGATGGTCGCGGCGGTGGCCACGCTCGAGCCCGACACCGCCGCGAACAGGGTGCAGGTGCCGATGTTCGAGTGCATCAGGCCGCCCGGCAGCCACGACAACCAGTGCGTCATCGCCGCGTACATGCGCTCGGCGATGCCCGAGCGCAGCAGGATCTCCCCCAGCAGGATGAAAAGCGGGATCGCGAACAGGATGAAGTTGGTCGAGGTCGACCAGGTGATCTCGCCGATCGCCAGCCTGAGCGGCAGGAACGAATAGGCGTAGTCGAGCACCACCCCGAGCAGCAGCAGGCCGGCGGCGACCGGGATGCTGAGCGCCAGGATCGCGAGCAGAACGAGAACGGCGGTCCAGACCAAGCGCGCGCTCCGTCAGCCCTGCGGCGCCTGGTAGCGCTCGTGCTCGTGCAGCGCCTCTTCGAGCTCCTGCTGCGCCGTGCGCGGCCCGAGCAGCCGCTGCACGTCCTGCCAGCGCCCGCTCACGAGCAGCATCGTCGCGCGAACGAACAGCAGCAGCAGCACCGCCGAAAACAGCACGAACCCGGCGACCCAGAAGAACTGCGGGATTGCGAGCAGCGTGCCGAGCGGCGTGAGCGAATGCGCATCGACCTGGATCGAATTGACCAGCACCTTGCCCCCCTGCCAGGTGGTGAACGCGGCAAACGCCATGAAGGCGATCAACGCGAGCATGTCGAGCAGCGCGCAAAGCCGCACCGGAAGCACCGTGTAAAGCGAGTCGATGCGCACGTGCGCACGGTCGAGCAGCGCCAGCGCGAGCGCCCAGCTGGTGCCGATCGCGAGCACGTAGCCGGAAACCTCGCTCGAGGCGCCGATCGGAACGCCGAACAGCTTCCTCGAAAGCACGTCGACCGCGATCATGAACGCGGCGGCGGCCACCAGCGCGCCGCCGAACCAGCAGCCGGCCCGCGCGACGAGCCGCGCGAGCCCCAACAGCCTGTTCACCGGATCAGAGCTTGTCGAGCGGGATCTTCAAGCCGACGACCTTGCCGACCGTCGCGTTCCACTTCTCGGCGCAGGCCTTGCCGCAGCGCTTGCCCCAATTGACGAGCACCACGTTCTGCACCAGTTCCTTGGTGCGCGCCCGGTCGGCCTTGGAGATGTGCACCAGCGTCATGTGGCCCGGCTTGCCCAGCGTGCAGCTGCCCTTGCCGATGTTGCAGTTGACGCCCTCCTCGGCCGCCTGGGCGCCGATCGTCCACAGGTCGTTCTCGAGCTGCGCGAACTCCTCGGTGAAAAAATGGCGCACCGAGGCCGGGAACTTGTCCCAGCTGTTCAGGTTCGCCCCTTCGTAGGCGATCGACCAGCCCACCGTCAGCGGGAAGAGGTACTTCGATACTTCCGGCCAGCCGGCGGCATTGCCCGACAGCGTCCCGGTCAGCGCGCAGTCGACCACCCCGCGCTGCAGCGCCGGCACGACCGACGGGAAGGGCATGGTGACCGTTTCGCCGCCTACCGCGCTGACGAAGTCGGTCTGAGTCTTGTTGAACACGCGCACCTTCTTGCCCTTAAGGTCGGATAGGCCGGTGATCTTGTCGCGGCACCAGAAAACGATCGGCGGGTTCGGCGCAAGCAGCATCAGCCCGGTCTTGAACTTCGCCTTCATGTGCTCGGCCATCATCGGCTCCCAGGCTTCGCAGGCCTTGCGCGCCGTATCGATGTCGTCGGTGATGCCGGCCAGGTCGCAACCCTCGAACACCGGATCCTCGCCCGCCATCTTGCTGATGTCGGAAGCGGCGAAGTCGGTCACCCCGAGCTGCGTCATGTGCAGGATCTGGAAGTCGTTTACCCCCAGCACGTCCAGATTGTTGTAGTCGGCGGTGATCGCGCCGCCCGAATCCTTCTCGATTTTCTCAGTCCAGAACGGCCGCTCGACGCGCTTGGTCTGTGCCAGGACGCTGAAGTAGCCGATGACCGTGACGTGGGTCTTCGGCAGGTCGGCGCCGAGCGCCGGGCCGGCGAGCAGCGCCGCGGCGGCGAGCGCGGGCGCCCAGGTTGCGATCGATTTCATTTCAGTTCTCCTCCCGTTTGAATTTGCGCCGCAGCTTAGAACGCCCGAACGAGCAGCGTCAACCGCGCCGGTTGACGCGCTCGCCAAGGCGGCGGATTATCTTTCCATGGCCATCGCCCAAGCAGACCGGACCGGGATCTTCGACCGCGCCGATCCGCGCGCCGCGCGGCGCGCGATCCGCTCGGGCGCGCACGGCGTGCAGACGGCGGGCCTCGCGCCCGGCTACGTGCAGGGCAACGTCTGCATCCTGCCGCGCGAGTACGCAGACGACTTCTTCGTCTATTGCCAGCGCAACCCAAAGCCCTGCCCGCTGCTCGCGGCCTCCGATCCGGGCAACCCGCGCCTGCCGGCGCTGGCCGAGGACCTCGACATTCGCAGCGACGTGCCGAGCTACCGCGTATTCCGCGACGGCGAATACGTCGAAGACGTCGCCGACATCCGCGACCTGTGGCGCGCCGACCTGGTCGCTTTCGTGCTGGGCTGCTCGTTCTCGTTCGAGGAGGCGCTGCTCGAGGCCGGCGTGCCCCTGCGCCACATCGCCCAGGACAAGGGCGTGCCGATGTACCTCACCAATATCGAGACCGCGCCCGCCGGGCCGTTCCGCGGCGGGATGGTGGTGTCGATGCGCCCGTTCACCCCGGCCGACGCGATCCGTGCGGTGCAGATCACCTCGCGCTTTCCGAACGTGCACGGTGCGCCGGTGCACATCGGCAAGCCGGAGCTGATCGGCATCGAGGACCTCGGCAAGCCCTGGGTCGGCGATGCAACCGAGATAAAGGACGATGAGCTGCCGGTGTTCTGGGCCTGCGGCGTCACGCCTCAGTCGGCGGTGCGCCATGCGCGCCCGCGGCTGTGCATCACCCACACCCCTGGGCATATGCTGGTCACCGATCTCAAGAACGCGAGCCTCGCGATTTTCTAGGAGCGGCGCCGTGCTGCACGCAAAATGGAACATCGCCGGCGAGTACATGGAAAGCTGCAACTGCGATTACCTGTGCCCGTGCATCTACACCAACCCGCAGGGGCCCGCGACGCACGAGCACTGCACCTCGCTGCAGGTGTACCGCATCGAGCACGGGCATTGCGGCGACGCGGTGCTGGACGGCCTCGCCTTCGCGCTCGTGATCCGCTCGGGCAAAGTGATGGCCGACGGCAACTGGGTGTTCGGCTGCGTGATCGACGAGCGTGCGGACGAGCCGCAACGCGACGCGCTCGGCGCAATCGTCAGCGGCCAGGCAGGCGGCATCCCGGCGCGCATCCGCCAGACGCTGGTGGGCGATTTCCGCGGCGTCGAGGTGCGCCCGATCGAATTCCGCCTGGACGGCCTGAAGCGCTCGGCCGCGATTCCCGGCCTGCTCGAATTCGCGCTCGAGGGCGTCGCCTCGCGCGCCAACAACGGCGAGCCGCTGTACCTCGATAACACCGCGCACCCTGCCGGGCGCAGGCTCGCGCTCGCGCGCTCGAGCGAAACTCACGTGCACGGCTTTGGCCTCGAGCTCGACATGGCGGCGCAGGGCAACAACGGCCACTTCGCCCCTTTCAGCTGGAAGGGCTGACTGATTCTCAGCCTGACCGACGCGCAGCTCGCCTTTGGCCTGCTGCCGCTGCTCGACGGGGCTTCGCTCGCGGTGCGCGAGGGCGAGCGCATCGGCCTGATCGGCAGGAACGGCAGCGGCAAGTCGTCGCTCCTGGCGCTGATCGCCGGCCGCGCGCAGCTCGACGG
>JBOIFB010000136.1:0-7830 GCA_050741415.1 Burkholderiales bacterium
ACCGCGAGCAGCTCGCCGAATCGCTCGGCGCGCCGGATGGCGTCGGCGCACTTGAGCGTCTCGAGCAGCGCAGCGGGGTCGGCGCGGCCGGCACCGCGAATCAGCTCGCGGCAGCGGCAGGTTGCGAGCGCGAGCTCACTCACTTCATTCGGCGCGCGCAACCGCGCGCACAGCGCGCGCACGGCCGCCTCGTCGAGCGGCCAGGCCAGCAGCGCGAAGCGCAACGCGAGCGGCGCGCCTTCCTGCGCCGCGCGCCCGAGCGCGGCGTATAGCGCCTCGTCCGGTCGGACTTCGGGCAGCAGCCGCGCCAGCGCGCCACAGCCGGTCAGCACCGCGAACAGCCGGCGGGGATGCGGCTCGGCGAGCCCCTTGGCGAATTCCTGCCACACGCGCTCGGGCACGAGGTGCTCGACTTCGCCCGCCTCGACCATGCGCCGCATCAACGCCGCGGTCTCGTCGGCGACGCGAAAATCGAAGCGCGCGGCGAAACGCGCCACGCGCAGGATGCGCACCGGGTCTTCCGCAAAGGCTTCGCCCACGTGGCGCAGCACGCGGGCCTCGAGGTCGCGCTTGCCGCCGAACGGGTCGATCAGCGTGCCGTCCTGCGCGCGCGCCATCGCGTTCAGCGTCAGGTCGCGCCGCCCAAGGTCCTGCTCGAGCGTCACCTCCGGCGCCGCGTACACCGTGAAGCCGCGGTAGCCGCGTCCGCTCTTGCGCTCGGTACGCGCGAGCGCGTATTCCTCATTAGTCCCGGGATGAAGGAATACCGGGAAATCGCGTCCCACCGGACGGTAGCCCGCGGCGGTCATCTGCTCGGGCGTGGCGCCGACCACCACCCAGTCGCGGTCCGCCACCGGCAGGCCGAGCAGCTCGTCGCGCACCGCACCGCCGACCACGTAGGCCTTCATCGCCGCGCCAGGCGCATCTAGCCGTACATCTCGAACTGCGGCAGCGACTCGGGCTCGCGCTCGGCGGCGCCGATCCATTCGCCGAGCGCCGGCAGCGCGAGCACCGTGTCGGCGTAGGCGCGGCACGGCGGCGGCAGCCCGACCGCGTAGGTGCGAAAGCGCAGCACCACCGGCGCGTACATCGCATCGGCCGCGCTGAATTTGCCGAACAGGAACGGGCCGGCGACGCCGAAGCGCGCGCGGCAGTCGCTCCACATCGCAACGATGCGCGCGACGTCCGCGAGCGACTCTGGCGTGCGTCCCTTGCCCGGGTGGCGCTTGCGGATGTTCATGCTCATGTGCTGGCGCAGCGCGGCGAAGCCGGAGTGCATCTCGGCGCTGATCGAGCGCGCCAGCGCGCGCGCCGCCGGCGCGGCGGGCCACAGCGACGGGTGATTCTCGGCCAGGTATTCGAGGATGGCGAGCGAGTCCCAGACTTTTCGCTCGCCGTCGATCAGGATCGGCACCTTGCCCGCCGGCGAGTAGCCGAGCAGCCGCTTCTGGGCGCCCGGAACGTAGAGCGAGACGGGTCGCTCCTCGAACTCGAGGCCGAGCTGCTTCATCGCCAGCCACGGCCGCAACGACCAGGACGAGTAGTTCTTGTTGCCGACGACCAGCACCAGCCCGCTCATCTGCGCGCGCGCCAGCGGAACACCGGGTAACGCTGCCGCGGACCGCTCGGCGCGAGCCAGGCGGGCGCCAGCGCCTCGAGCGCCTGCGGCGCGACGCCGAACGGCAGGCTGCAATCGCACACGCTCGGAACCCGCATCGAGCGCAAGTTATCGCGCGTCATCAGCGGCTCGCCGGGCGCCAGTTCGAGCAGCAGTGCCTGCAGGGTCGACAGCGGCGCGGGCAGTCCGAGCACCCGCCGGCGCCGGCCAATGAGCCGGCACACAGTCTCGACCAGCTCGCGCAACGTATAGACTTTTGGTCCGCACAGATCGTAGGCTTGGCCGAACGATTTGCTCTCGCTCAGCGCGTCGACCATCAGCTGCGCCACGTCGCGCACATAGACCGGCTGGAAGCGCGCATCCGGGCAGGCCAGCAGCAGCACCGGCATGAGCTTCGCCAGCATCGCGAACAAGTTGAGGAACGCGTCCTCGGGCCCGAAGATCACCGAGGGACGGAACACCGTGACGTCCAGGTCCGCGGCCGCTCGCATCGTCTGCTCGCCGACTCCCTTGGAGCGCAGGTACTCGGACGGCGCGCCGGACGATGCGCCCAGCGCGCTCATGTGCAGCACGCGGCGCACCCCGTGCTCGCGACAGGCCGCGAGCACCGCCTGCGGCAACGCGACGTGCGCGGCGGTGAAGCCCGGACCGTGCAGGATGCCGACGAGGTTGACCACCGCGTCGCGCCCCGCAACCAGCGCGGAGAGCACTTCGCGCCGGTTGACATCGCACTCGACCACATCGGCCGTGGGCAGCAACAGCAGGTGCTTGGCGCGCTCGCGCCGGCGCGCCGGGACGGTGACGCGGACGCCGCGCGCAGCGAGCGCCGCAACCAGGTGGCGGCCGACAAAACCGCCGCCGCCCAAAACGAGGATATTTTCGTAACGCATGGCCTTGCCGGCGCTTTCAGGGAATCGCGTTGTCTTCGCCGCCGCCCGGAACGCCGGCGGGTATCACGCCGAGTCGCGCGTGCAGCGAACTGCGCGCCTCGCCGAGCAGCACGGCGTAGATCACCGCGTTCGCCATCACCTTCTTCACGTAGCGGCGCGTTTCGGCGAACGGGATGGACTCGACGTAGACCGCCCCCTCAAGCGGCTTCGCGCCGCGCCAGCGCTGCGCCCGCCGCGGGCCGGCGTTGTACGCGGCCGAAGCGAGTACCTCGTGCCCGAAGTCGTCGAGCACCATCTTCAGGTAGCCGGTGCCGAGCGTGATGTTGGTCTCGAGCTCGGCCACTGCGTTTGCGTCGTACTGCACCAGCCCGATCTTGCGCGCAACCCAGCGCGCAGTACGCGGCATCAGCTGCATCAGCCCGCGCGCGCCCGCGTCCGAGCGCGCGTCGACTGCGAAGCGGCTTTCCTGGCGCACCAGACCGAGCACCCAGGCCTCGTCCAGCCCGTGCGTGCGCGCGTAGTCGCCGAACACGCCCTTGAACGGCGCCGGATACATGAGACCGAAATCCTGCAGCTGCGCAGCCATGCTCGCGGTGTTGATGGCACGGTCGTAAACGCCGGCGCGCTGCGCCAGCTCGGCGGCGGCGAGCAGCTCCCGGTCGCCCATGCCGCGGATCGCGAACGCCCACTCGCGCGTCGCCTCGCTGCGCAGGCCGAGCCGGTAGAGATCGAGTGCGCGTGCGAGGCCCGGATTGCTGCGCGCCGCCGCCACCTGCGCGTCGGTCGGCACGAAGGTCTGCGTCGGGATCGTGGCAAAGGCGCCAAGCTCCTCGGTGGCGAGCAGGCCGTAGAAATCCGTTCCGCCCGAGATGCGCTGGTAATAGGCGCGCGCGGACTCAGGCTTGCCCTGCGCCGCTAGCGCGCGGCCGTACCAGTAGACCCAAACCGGCTGGCGGCTGTCCGGCCCGGACATGGCGTCGATCGCATCGCGCACCGCCTGCCAGTCGCCGCGGCGCAGCGCAGCGCGCGCCTTCCAGGCGGCCAGCTCGTAGCTCAGCGGCGCGCGCCCCAGCCTGGCGTACCAATCGAGCGCCTCGCCATCGTGCGCGCGAGCCCCCTCGAGCGCGACGCGGCCCCAGAGGTAGGCGCGGTCCTGCGGCTGCAGCCTGCGCACGACCGGCCCTTCGAGCGCCTCGGCTGCCAGACGCGGATCCGCGCTCGCAAGCCGCACCGCCGCGAGCACCGCGACCTCGCGCGTCGCGCGCCGCTCGAAGTGCCGCGGCAGACGCGCCAGCACCTGTCGCGGCTGAGTCGCCGCCTGCGCGAGCAGCAGCTCGTCCGGCGCCTGCCCGCGCGCAAGATAGCCGAGCGCGCTCTTGGCGGCGGTGATCTGGCCGAGCTCGAACAGCATGCGCGCGCGCCGCCAGATGTCGCTCGCACGGATCGCGCCGCGCGCGGCGAGCTTGTCCGCCAGCGGCTGGCAGCCCGCGGGCAGCTCGCCCGGCTCGAGCCACATGGACTTCGCCTCAGCTGCGGCTGCCGCCTCGCCGCGCGCGAGTCGGGCGGACCAGTCGTAGCAACGCAGCTCGAGGTCGCGCGCCGCCAGCGGCGCGAGCGCGCGTTCGAAGCGCACCCACTGTTCGCGCTTGCCCAGCTCTTTGGCCCAGTCGCTGCGCAGCGCCAGGGCAAGATAGCTTCCAGCGTGCCTGGCGAGGAACGCGTGCACGTCGGCATCGGTTGCGTCCTCGAGCCTCAGCTCGAGCGCCCAGTATTCGCCGTATGGCTCGAGCACGCTGCCTTTGAGCGCCGGCGCGTAGCGCGCGAGTGCCATCGCGTCGCCGGCGTTGAACGCCTCGTAGGACTTGAGCAGCGCTTCATCCGCGCCCGATGCGCCGGCGGCGGCCGGCGCCACCATGCACAGCGCCAGTGCTATATTGCGGAAACGCTGCAAAATCATCGAGTAAGCATACCACGCACATGGATATCGAGATGCTCAAGCACTGGCGTCGCGAGCAGCGCCAACGCCTCGTCGCGGCGCGCCTCGCGCTCGACGCCGCCACGCTCGAGTCCTGGCGCCAGAGCATCGACACGTATGTCGAGCGCAGCTTCCCGGGACTGGCCAAGGCGACGGTCGCGATCTGCTGGCCGATCCGCAACGAGTACGATCCGCGCCATCTCGCGCGCCGGCTGCGCGCGCAAGGCGCGCACACCGCGCTGCCCGTGGTGCTCGCACCCGCGACGCCACTTGTGTTTCGCGAATGGCACCCGGGGGTAAAACTGGCCGAGGGTGCGATGGGGATTCCCTACCCGTTGGACTCGGCCGAGCTGACACCGGACGCAGTGCTGCTGCCGATGAACGGCTGGGACGCGCAGGGCTACCGGCTCGGCTATGGCGGCGGCTTCTTCGATCGCACCCTGGCAAGCCTCGCCAAGAAGCCCGTCACCATCGGCGTCAGCTACGAACTGGCACGCCTGGAGACGATCCACCCTCAGCCCTGGGACATCCCGCTCGACTACGTAGTCACCGAGCGCGGCGTTTACCGCCGCGACCCGACCGGGCTAGTGTTCCTCGGGGCGCCCGAGCCCGGGGGTACGGGCGCGCTCGCCTCGCCGGTGTGCTACGCCGACGAGCGCCATTTCGGCGGCGAGCGCCCTTAGCGCTTCAGCGCCAGCGTCAACCCGTCGCCGACCGGCAGCAGCGCGATCTCGATCCTTCGGTCGCGCAGCAGCCTTCGATTGAACGTGCGCAGCGCGCGAGTATCTACATCGCGGACGCGCGGATCGGCCACCGCTCCACCCCACAGCGTGTTGTCGGCGGCGATCAGCCCGCCCTTGCGCAGCAGGCGCAGGCAGCGCTCGTAGTACGCGGCGTAGCCGGCCTTGTCGGCATCGATGAAGGCGAAATCGTAGCGGCCGGCGCCGCCGCTTGCGAGCAGGGCGTCGAGCGTCGCGCGCGCCGGCCCGAGGCGCAAGTCGATCTTGTGCGCGACGCGCGCCCGCTTCCAGTAGCGCCGCGCGATTGCGGTCCATTCCTCGCTCAGGTCACAGCAGATGATTTTGCCGCGCGGCGGCAGCGCCAGCGCCACCGTCAACGCGCTGTAGCCGGTAAAGGTCCCGATCTCGATGCAGCGCCGCGCGCCGATGACGCGGACCAACAGCGCCATCAGCGCGCCCTGCTCCGGGCCGATCTGCATGCTCGCGTGCGACATGCGCTGCGTCGACGCGCGCAGCGCGCGCTGCACCGGCGTCTCGCGCGCCGCGTGCCTCAGCAGATAGGCGCGCAGCCGCTCGGTAAGCTGAAGCGTGCGCGCGCTCATCTGAGAAACAGGCGGTAGGCGGGATTCCTCGATTCTTCGACGAACGGATAGCCCAGCTCGTCCAGGAAACGGTGGAACTCGCGCATCTCATCGGGCGGCACCTGGACGCCCACCAGCACCCGGCCGTAGTCGGCGCCCTGGTTGCGATAGTGGAACAGGCTGATGTTCCAGTCGCTGCGCATGTTGTTCAGAAAGCGCATCAACGCGCCGGGCCGCTCGGGGAACTCGAAGCGATAGAGCAGCTCGTTCGCCGCGCGCGCCGCGCGCCGGTCGCCCGACCACGGCGCGCGCCCGCCGACCATGTGGCGCAGATGGGTCTTCGCCAACTCGTTGTCCGACAAGTCGAGCGTGCGCAGGCTGTGGCGCTCGAGCTTGCGCACGATCTTCGCGGTCTCGGCCTGGTTCGCGGTCTCGATGCCGACGAAAATGTGCGCCTCGCGCGATTCCGCGATGCGGTAGTTGAACTCGGTGATGTTTTTCGCTCCGAGCGTAGCGCAAAACTTCTTGAAACTCCCCGGGCGCTCCGGAATGGTGACCGCGAGGATCGCCTCGCGGTGCTCGCCCAGCTCGGCCTGTTCTGCGATGAAGCGCAGGCGGTCGAAGTTTGTGTTCGCGCCGCAAGCCACCGCGACCAGCGTCTTGCCGCGCGCGCCGCGCTTTTCGACCCAGGCTTTGGCGCCGGCGATCGCGAGCGCGCCGGCAGGCTCCAGGATCACGCGCGTATCCTCGAATACGTCCTTGATCGCGGCGCACATTTCGTCGGTGTCGACCAGCACCATCTCGTCGACCAGCTTGCGCGCCAGGCGGAAGGTTTCCTTGCCGACCTGCTTGACCGCGACGCCGTCGGCGAACAATCCGACCTGGTCAAGCACAACGCGCCGGCCGGCCTTGAGCGAGCGCGCCATCGCGTCGGCGTCGACCGGCTCGACGCCGACGATTCGGATTCGTGGGCGCAGCCGCTTGAGGTATGCCGCGATGCCCGAGATCAACCCGCCGCCGCCGACCGCGACGAACACGGCGTCGATCGGCCCGGCGTGCTGGCGCGCGATCTCCATGCCGATCGTTCCCTGCCCGGCGATGACGTCGGGATCGTCGTAGGGGTGGACGAAGGTCAGGCCGCGCCTGCGCCTGAGGCGCGAAGCGAATGCATACGCGTCGGAGTAGGAATCCCCGTGCAGCACTACTTCCGCGCCGCGCGCCGCCACTGCGTCGACTTTGATCCTCGGCGTGGTGACCGGCATCACGATCACCGCGCGGCATCCCAGCCGCTCGGCCGCGAGCGCGACGCCCTGCGCGTGGTTGCCGGCGCTGGCGGCGATCACGCCCTGCTTCAGTTTCGCCGGCGTCAGGTTCGCCATCTTGTTGTAGGCGCCACGCAGCTTGAACGAGAACACCGGCTGCAGGTCCTCGCGCTTGAGCAAGAGCGTATTGCGCAGGCGCTTGGACAGCCCGGGCGCGCGCTCGAGCGGCGATTCGATCGCCACGTCGTACACTCGCGCCTTGAGGATGCGTTCGAGATAATCGATTCGCTTCACGCCGAAAAGACTAGCACAGCGGCACGCTAAGGACGGCTTAAGCCGCTTGGCCTAGAATCAAGCCAATGCTGATCGCGGGAGACATCGGCGGCACCAAGACACTGCTCGCGATCTACGATGCCGAGCGGGGCCCGCGCCGGCCCGTCGCGCAGGCCGAGTTCCCGAGCGCGCGCTACGCGGGCCTCGAGCCCATGGTCGAGGAGTTCCTCGGCCGGCACAGGACGCAGGCGCGCGCGGCGTGCTTCGACGTCGCCGGACCGGTGATCGACGGCCGCGCCCGGCTGACCAATCTGCCCTGGGTGCTGGAAGAGAAGGCGCTTTGCGACAAGCTCGGCCTTGGCAGCGCGACGCTGCTCAATGACCTGCAGGCGATCGCGCACGCGGTTCCGCATTTGCAGCCCGACGAGCTGCGCACCATCAAGCCCGGCCGGGTGCAGGCGCGCGGCGCCATGGCGGTCATCGCCCCCGGC
>JBOIFB010000137.1:0-7716 GCA_050741415.1 Burkholderiales bacterium
GCGACGTCGGACCCGGTGGCCATGGCGATGCCGACGTCGGCGGCGGCGAGCGCCGGCGCGTCGTTGATGCCGTCGCCCACCATCGCGACCACCTTGTCCCTGCCGCGCAGTCCGGACACGACTTGCGCCTTGTCGGCGGGCAGCACCTCGGCCCTGACTTCGTCGATGCCCAGCAAGCGCGCCGCGGCTTCGGCGCTGCCGCGATTGTCGCCGCTCAGCATGACGGTCTTCACGCCCTGCGCGTGCAAAGCGGCAATGGCCTCGCGCGCGCCGGATTTCACGGCATCACCGAAGGCGAGCAGACCCAACAGGCTGTGCCCGCCATCGCCTTGCGCGGCGAGCCATGAGATGGACCGTCCTTCGCGCACGAGCGCCTGCTCCCGCGCGGCGAGCGCCGAGGTGTCAACGCCGAGCTCCTGCATTAGGCGCGAGCTCCCCAGATAAAGCGTGCGTCCTTCGACTACCGCCTGCACGCCGCGGCCGGGCAGCGCCTTGGCGTCGCTCGCAGCGGGTAGGGAGATCCCTTCGGCGGCGGCCTGCTCGGTCACTGCGCGCGCGAGCGGATGCTGGCTTGCCTGCTGCAACCCGGCGGCGAGCCGCAGGAGCTCGCCCCGCCCGCCGCGCAGCGGCTCGGCGGCGAGAAGCTGCGGCCGGCCTTCGGTGAGCGTCCCGGTCTTGTCGAACGCGACGGTGGTGATCGAATGCGCGATCTCGAGCGCTTCGGCGTCCTTGATCAGCACCCCGTGGCGCGCCGCGACGCCGGTGCCGGCCATAATTGCGGTGGGGGTGGCGAGGCCGAGCGCGCAGGGACAGGCGATCACCATGACTGCAACGGCGTACAGCAGCGCTGAAGTCCAGTTCCCGCCGAACAGGCCCCAGGCAAGCAGCGTGACGAGCGCGATCACGAGCACGACCGGCACGAAGACTGCGCTTACTTTATCCACGATGCGCTGAATCGGCGCCTTGGCGGCTTGCGCGTTCTCGACCAGCCGGATGATGCGCGCGAGGGTGGATTCGGCGCCCACGGCGCGCGTCTGTACCAGCAGCAACCCGTCGGCGTTGATCGCGCCGCCAGTTACCCGATCGCCCGCGCCCTTGGTGACCGGCAGGCTTTCGCCCGTGATCAGCGATTCGTCGACGTGGCTGCGGCCTTCGCGCACCTCGCCGTCGACCGGGATGCGCTCGCCAGGACGCACTACGACCAGGTCGCCCACGGCGACTGAGGCGAGGGGCATCTCGATATCCTTGCCGTCGCGGCGCACCAGCGCGCGGTCGGGCCGCAGCGCGTTGAGCGCACGGATGGCTTCGGTGGTCTGGCGCTTGGCGCGCGCCTCGAGCCACTTGCCGAGCAGGATGAACGTGATCAGCGCGGCCGAAGTTTCGAAGTACAGGTCGTGCGCGCCTGTGGTACCGGCGAGCAGCCCGTAGAGCGACAGGCCGTAGGCCGCGCTGGTGCCGAGCGCGACCAGCAGGTCCATGTTGCCGGTGAACGCCTTGAGCGCGCCCCACCCCGCGCGGTAGAAGCGCGCCCCGAGCCAGAACTGCACTGGCGTCGCGAGCGCGAGCTGCAGCCAGCCGGGTAGCGCCCAGTGCGCGCCAAACGCAAGCCCCGCCATCGGCGCGACGAGCGGCAGCGTGAGCAGCGCCGAAACGGCGACCGGCCACCAGTCGGGCAGGCCGCGCGCGGCGGGCGCCGCGCCGGCCCCCTCGAGATCGACGGCATCCGCATCGTAACCCGCCGCTTCAACCGCGGAGCGCAGCGAATCGATTCCGGTTCCGGCGACCGCAACCACGTGGGCGCGCTCGGTCGCGAGGTTGACCGACGCCGACAACACCCCGGGCACCTTGACGAGCGCCTTTTCGACCCTCGCCACGCAACTCGCGCAGGTCATGCCGCGGATCGCCAGGTCGAGTTCCTCGTGCGCGACTTCGTAGCCGGCGCGCTGCACGGCATTCGCCAGCGCGTCGATCGTCACCGAAGGCGCGCGCTTGATCGTTGCCGCTTCGGTAGCAAGATTGACCGACGCCCCCTGAACTCCGGGCACCGCGACCAGCGCCTTCTCGACCCGCGCCACGCACGACGCGCAGGTCATGCCCGTGATGGGCAGCCGTAGGTCGTCGCTTGACGGTTCCTGCGCAGCGATCGCCGCAGCGGATGCGAGTGAGCTAGACATGCTTGAAGTCTCTTGTTTTCAGATCCCAACTGCAGTTTGAAGGTTCCCATTATAGGAAGGTCAAGCTTGTTGCGTGTCGGCAGCGGAGCGACACGCGCTTGACTTGCGTCAACACGCGAACTTGCGCGCGGCGTAGCCTGAAGATCAATTGCACGAACTTACGAAGTGATACCGTAAAGGAGCTTGATCATGAAGATTTCAGGCACGATTGCGCGCAGGACCTTGATTGCCGTGATCACCGGCACCGGGCTGGCGGCGTTCGCCACGCCGGGCGTCGCCGATTCCCCTGCGGACTATCCGCCGATGATGCGCGGCTACGGTCCCGGGTACGGCTACGGTATGGGACCGGGAATGATGGCCGGCTACGGTCCGGGCTACGGCATGGGGCCGGCAATGATGGGTGGTTGCGGCGGCTACGGTTACGGCTACAAGGCGCTTAACCTGACGGATGAGCAACGCGACAAGATCCAGAAGATTCAACAGGAGGCCGGGCGCTCGCAGTGGGAGATCATGAACAAGATGCGGCAGGCGATTTCCGGGGGCTGGGAAGAGGCGCGGAAGAGAATCGATGCCGTGCTTACCAAGGAGCAGCGCGAGCAACTCGATCGCGGCTGGAGGCGTTGAACGGAGCAGGCAGCTTGACCTTCCGATAAGGGGAAGGATTAGTCTCGCTGCCGTATTCAACCCATCGGGAACAATCGCAATGATCGAACTGACCGTTAAGGATATGACCTGCAACCATTGTGTTGGCGTCGTCACGAAAGCCGTCAAATCGGTCGATCCGGACGCAACCGTCGACGTCGACCTGCCGACCAAGCGCGTGCGGGTGGGCAGCACGGGCAGCGTGAGTGACTTCAGCAAGGCACTGGATCAGGCCGGCTACCCGTCGCGCCCGGCGACGTAGGCGGTTGAACGGGCACAGATCGGCTTGACAGTCGGTATAGGGTTCCATATTATTGGAAATATGGAAATGAAGCAAGCCGTGATTGCGCTCGGCGCTCTGGCGCAGGAAACGCGGCTGGCGGTGTTCCGCATGCTGGTCGAGGCCGGTCCTGGCGGCATGCCCGCGGGCGAAATTAGCGCGCGGCTAGGTTTGCCTGCCGCGACTGCGTCATTTCACCTTGCCCAGCTCAGCCGTGCCGGGCTGCTCGCCTCGCGCGCGCAGGGGCGCTTCATCATCTACTCGGCCGATTTCGAGCGCATGAACGCGCTGCTCGGTTTTCTGACCGAGAACTGCTGCGGCGGCCAGTCTTGCGTACCCGTCCCTCAACCCGTGAAAGTCATCAAAAGGAAGGCCTCATGAAACACCTGCACGTGCACCTCGGGGCCGCCGAGCTGCCCGCGCTCGCGCAGACCGATGCCGCCTGCTGCTATGCGAAGTCCGACAAGCACTGGACGCTCGATCCGCAGGGCGTGGCGTGGGAGTCGTTCCACACGCTGGGGCAGATCCCGGTGTTCGGCGTGCACAGCCGCGACGCCGCGCAACCCGCCGCGACCGGCTGCTGCACGCCGACGCGCGAAGCGCTCGAGCCCGCCGGCGCCAAACGCAGCTGCTGCGGTTGATGGGATTTTTTGAGCGTTGGCTCACGCTGTGGGTTGCGCTGTGCATCGTCGCGGGCGTGATTCTCGGTCAGCAGCTGCCCGGCCCGGTGCAGGCGCTGGGCCGTATGGAGCTCGCGCAGGTCAACGTCCCGGTGGGACTGCTGATCTGGGTGATGATCGTCCCGATGCTGGTGCGGGTCGACTTCGCCGCCCTGCGCCGCGTCAGGCAGCACGTGCGCGGAATCGGCGTCACGCTGGTCGTCAACTGGCTGGTCAAGCCGTTCTCGATGGCGCTGCTCGGCTGGATCTTCATCCGGCACCTATTCGCCCCCTGGCTGCCCGCGGCACAGATCGACAGCTACATCGCCGGCCTGATCCTGCTCGCGGCGGCCCCCTGCACCGCGATGGTGTTCGTCTGGAGCCGGCTCTCCAACGGCGATCCGCTGTTTACGCTCTCGCAGGTGGCGCTCAACGACACCATCATGGTGTTCGCGTTCGCGCCGATCGTCGGCCTGCTGCTCGGCATCTCGGCGATCAGCGTTCCGTGGGAGACTCTGTTCACTTCGGTCGTGCTCTACATCGTGGTGCCGGTGATTGCGGCACAGGTCATTCGCTGGCGCTCGCTTGCGCGCGGCGGCGAGATTTCTCTGCAGCGTCTGCTCGAGCGCGTGCAGCCCTGGTCGACGCTCGCGCTGCTCGCGACGCTTGTGCTGCTGTTCGCGTTTCAGGGCGACGCGATCCTCAAGCAGCCACTGATCATCGCCATGCTGGCGGTGCCGATCCTGACCCAGGTGTTCTTCAACTCCGGGCTCGCCTACCTCGCCAACCGCGCCCTGGGCGAGAAGCACAACGTCGCCTGTCCGTCGGCGCTGATCGGCGCGAGCAACTTCTTCGAGCTGGCGGTCGCCGCGGCGATCAGCCTGTTCGGCTTCGACTCGGGCGCCGCGCTAGCGACCGTGGTCGGCGTGCTGGTCGAGGTGCCCGTGATGCTCGCCGTGGTCAAAATCGTCAACGCCAGCTCTGCCTGGTATGAGGCGCCGCATCGCGCCGTGGGCGCGCTGACGCCCCCATAGGCTGCGCGGCGGCTTCCAGGCGCAAGCACGAGCGCGCGATCAGCGCGGTTCGGGTCCCGTCTCGACCGGCAGGCCCCTCATGCGCCATTCCGGGTAGCCGTCTTCCAGGCGCCGTGCCTGCAGCCCTTTCTTGCGCAGCCGCGCGACGGCTTCGAACGCGAGGACGCAGTAGGGGCCGCGGCAGTAGGCGACGATCTCCTTGTTCTTCGGCAGCCGGTTCAGCCGGCCTTCGAGCTTCGCCAAGGGAATATTGATTGCGCCGGGCAGGTGTCCCGCCTCGTATTCCTCCGCCGGGCGGACGTCCAGCACCGTTACCAGGCCCTTGCGCGCACGCCCGAGCAGTTCTTTTGCCGCGATCGGCTCGAGCGCATCGCGCGTGGTGAGATAAGTCCCGACGAGTTTCTGTACTTCGGCAATGCGGTCCTCCGCCACTCGCCGGACCGTATCGAGCAGCGCGACGACATCGTCGCCCGAGAGCGCGTAGTACACGCGCAGTCCCTCCTTGCGGGCCGAAACGAGCCCCAGGCGGCGCAGCGCCTGCAGATGCTGCGACGTGTTCGCGACGCTGAGCCCGCTGACTGTGGCAAGCTGCTCGACGCTGCGCGGCCCTTGGGCGAGGAACTCGAGGAGCTCGAGCCGGTTGGCGTTGCCGAGCGCTTTTCCGATGCGCGCAATCTGCGCAAAGATGTCCTGCTTGAAGCCGCTTTTAGCCGCCACGTGCCTCCGCCTCCGATTATGGATTACCTCATCTTGCCGTATTCGAATTATTCCAGTTGCGGCGGTTGATCGCATAGTCCTCCAGGCGACCGCGGAAGGGCATCGCCAGCATTCCCGGCAGCCAGCTGCACCACTTCGCGTCCCGAAAGCTGCGAATGCCGATCGTCATATGCTCGTGCCCTGCCCTCGGCTGGTCGCGGTAGGTCCCGAAAAGACGGTCCCACCACGGCAGGTTGAAGCCGAAGTTGCTGTTGGTTTCGTCGTCCTCGACGGAATGATGCACGCGGTGCATGTCCGGGGTCACGAACAGCCAGCGCAGTACCCGATCGATGCTTTCCGGAAGCGCGACATTGCCGTGGTTAAACATCGTGGTCGCGTTGAGCAACACCTCGAACGCCATCACCGCCACGGCCGGGGCGCCGATAACGACGATCGCCGCGAACTTGACCAGCATCGACAGGGCGATCTCAAGCGGATGGAAGCGCGCACCGGTCGTCACGTCGAAATCCAGGTCGGCGTGGTGCATCCGGTGCAGGCGCCACAGGGCGGGAATAGCGTGCAACATCACGTGTTGGAAATAAATGGCCAGATCCAGCGCCACGACCGAGGCAAGAACCGCGAACCAGTAGGGCGCATCAAGATTGTTGAGCAGACCCCATCCCCGATGCGCCGCCAGCGCGGCGACCCCGGTCGCGGCGAGTGGAAAGGCGAACCGGACCAGGATGCTGTTCAGCGCCACGAGGCCGAGGTTGTTTGCCCATCGTACGCTCTTGGATACGGTCAGCATGCGGCGCGGCGCCAGCGCTTCCCATAGTGCCATCACCCCAAGGACGCAAAGGAAGGCGCCGAGACGAATTGCCGGCTCGTATGCCGCGAGGAATTGTCCTGTGGTCATCTGCGCGCCCGTTGAGGAACAATTATTCAATAGAATACTTGAATAGTGGACTGTTGCGCGGTCCGAGTCAAGAGCCGTTGACCGAAGGGGCGCTCGGCGACCTCTCCCCATCCCATACTGTCGCACGGCGGCTCGCTCGAGTTTCGTGCGGGTAACGTTGAACGATCGCCGAGGTTTCCGCTCGAACTGAGCGGTCCGAATAAGCTGTGCCGGAACGAGTTGTAAATCGAAGAGAAAATCGTGAATAGGGTGCTGTGGCAAGTTTGCCGGTCATGGATTGCACTGCGTCCTGCGCGGCGCCAACGCGGGTTCCCGCCGGACTACGTGGCGTTCCTCAATCGCGTCGAGGCGGGGCGATGACGGACGCGGCAGCGCCGCGCTCGAGCCGGCGCGCCTGGTCGTTTGCCGGCGCCGCCATAGCCGTTGCCGGGTTCGCCTGGATCTTCTCGCGCCTCGACCTTCAGCAACTCGGATCATTGGTCGCAAAGGCGAATGTGCTCTTTCTTGCGCTGGTGCCCCTTGCCGTCGTCGTCGAGCAGTGGGTGCGCGCCTGGAAGTGGCGCCAGATTTTACGTTCCTTGAAGCCGATCGGCACGACGCGCCTATTCGGCGCGATCATGTCCGGCTATTTCGCAAGCCTGCTCGCACCGGTGATCGGCGTAGGCCCTCTCGTGCGTGCCTGGCTGATTTCCCGGCTCGAAGGACTGCCCACCGCCTCCGTGCTTGCAAGCGTCGCGGTCGATCGCTTCGTCGATGCCCTGGTGTTCGTCGCCATCGCGGCGTACGTGATCGTGTTCGCCGTGTTCCCCGATCCGCAAGGCCGCGTCCGCCTCGGCCTCATCGCCGGCGTTGCCGCGAGCGTCGTCCTGCTCGAGCTGGTGCTCGCCGCGCTCTGGCATCAGAAACGTCAGATCGCCGCTGAGGTCGGATGGCTGCTGCGCCTGGCAGATCGGCTGCCGTTGCGGTTTGCGCAACGCGCGCGTGTGCTTCTGGTTTCTTTTGCCGACGGCATCCTCTGGCCCGGCAAAGGCTGGCGGCGGGCCGCAATCGTGCTCGCGGGCGTTCTGATCAAGCTTATCGCGGCAAGCCATATCCTTTGGGCGGGGCTCGCCTTCGGCGTGTTGCTGCATCCGCTGGACTACCTGTACATTCTGGCGCTGCTCGGCTTTTTTGCGTTCGTCGCCCATGTGGCTCGTGTTCCCGGAGGCTTTCTGCTCGGCGCCGTGTTCGCTCTCGACCAGTTCGGTGTAGGCGAAGAACGCGCGCTCGCGATCGCCATGACCGTGTTCGTCTCCAGCATTGCGGCCGTGGCGGC
>JBOIFB010000138.1:0-7705 GCA_050741415.1 Burkholderiales bacterium
GGAGAGCGCCATGAGCATGCACGACAAGACGCTGAAGCTGGTCACCAACCTGGACCGCGCCGGAATCGAGGCGCGCCTGGCCGAGGTGCGCAGCGGGGCCCAACGCGCGAACCTGGGCGAGCTTGCGGCGCTGCTCAAGGGCATCGAAGGCATGCCGCGCGCGCAGACCGAGGAGCGGGTGCGGCAGGGCATCAAGTCGCTGCGCGGCAAGTCCGAGCACGGCGCTCTGTCCGCGCTGCTCGAGCTCGTGGAGCTGAACCTGCCCAACCTGAAGTGAAACGCACTGGGCAGTACGAATTCGACCTTTTCACGATCGGCGGCGGCTCGGGGGGCGTGCGCGCCAGCCGGGTCGCGGCCGACTACGGCGCGCGGGTCGCGATCGCCGAGTCCGGCCGCTTCGGCGGCACCTGCGTGAATGTCGGCTGCATCCCGAAGAAGCTGTTTTCCTACGCGGCGCACTTCCGCGACGACTTCGAGGATGCCACGGCCTATGGCTGGAGCCTCGCCGAGCCGGGCTTCGACTGGCGCACGCTGGTGGCCAACAAGGACAAGGAAATCGCGCGCCTGAATGCGGTCTACGAGCGGTTGCTCGGTGCGGCCGGAGTCGAGATCGTGCGCGGCCGCGCCGTGCTGCGCGACGCGCACACGGTCGAGGTCGCCGGCCGCAGCTGGAGCGCCAGGCACATCCTGATCGCGACCGGCTCGCAGCCGCAGGTGCCCGACATACCGGGCAAGTCGCACGCGATCACGTCCGACGCGGTGTTCCAGCTCGAGCGCCTGCCGGCGCGCGCGATCGTGGTCGGCGGCGGCTACATCGCGGTCGAGTTCGCGTCGATCTTCAACGGCCTGGGAGTGCATACGACTCTCGCCTACCGCCGCCATCGCCTGCTGCGCGAGTTCGACGCCGAGCTTGGAACTCGCCTGGGCGAGGAGATCCAGAAAAAGGGCGTCATCGTGCATTTCGGCGCCGAGCCGACGTCGATCGCCAGGCTGCCGGACGGCGGTCTGGAGGTCCAGTACGGCGACGGCACGCACGCGCACGCCGAACTGGTGCTGTTCGCGACCGGACGAGTGCCGAACAGCAAGGGACTGGGGCTCGAAGCCGCGGGCGTGGAGCTCGGGCCGATCGGCGAAGTGGTGGTCGACGCCTACTCGAAGAGCTCGGTTGGATCGATCCACGCCATCGGCGACGTCACCAACCGGATCAATCTCACCCCTGTGGCCACCGCCGAGGGCATGGCGCTGGCGAAAACCCTGTTTGCGGGCGAACCGACCGCGATGGATTACGACAACGTGCCGACTGCGGTGTTCGCCAACCCGAACCTCGCCGCCGTGGGGCTGTCGGAAGAGCGCGCGCGCGAGCGCTACCCGACGCTACAGGTATACAAGACTTCGTTCCGCTCGCTCAAGCACACCCTTACCGCGAGCGAAGAGAAGACGTTCATGAAGCTGCTGGTGGACGCCGCCAGCGAACGGGTCGTCGGTGCGCAGATGATCGGTCCGGACGCGGGCGAGATCATCCAGGGCATCGCGATCGCGGTCAAGCTCGGCGCGACCAAAACGCAGTTCGACGCCACGATCGGCATTCATCCGACTGCGGCGGAAGAGTTCGTGACCATGCGCGATCCGGCGAGTCCTTGATCTGCTGCGCAAAGCGCGGTAAAAGGATGATGCAGGAGCAAGCCAGACACCGACCCAGGTCCCCATGCTGCTGGAGTCCCGCATCCGCAGGATCATCAATGAGCTGAGCGGCAAAGTTCAGCTGCCGCTCGCGCTCGAGCTATGGAACGGCGCGCGCTACGAGTTCTCGCCGTCGCCGACCGTAACCTTGCGCGTTCCGTCAGCCGGAGCGCTGCGCTACCTGATCAAGCCCGACCTCGCCAAGCTGGGCGAGGCCTACGTCGAGGGCCATCTGGAAATCCGGGGTCCGATTGCGGATGCATTGCGCGCCGCCGAAGGCCTGTCGCGCAATCTGGGCGAGAGCAAGCGCGGCAGGCTGCCGATGCTGCACCGCCGCCACAGCAAGCAGCGAGATGCCGCGGCGATCCATTACCACTACGACGTCTCGAACGACTTCTACGCGCTCTGGCTCGACCGCAACATGGTCTATTCCTGCGCCTACTTCAAGACCGGCGACGAGGACATCGACACCGCGCAGGAGCAGAAGCTCGACCACATCTGCCGCAAGCTGCAGCTGACTCCGGGCGACAAGTTGCTCGACATCGGCTGCGGCTGGGGCGGACTGGTGCGCTGGGCCGCCAGCAAATACGGTGTCGACGCGACCGGCATCACGCTCTCGCGCAATCAGCATGCGCTGGCATCCGAGCGGATCAAGGCAGACGGCCTGTCGGACCGCTGCCGGGTGCTGCTGCAGGACTATCGCGACGTTCCGGGTACGGGCGTGTACGACAAGATCTCGTCGGTCGGCATGTTCGAGCACGTCGGCCTGAAGAACCTGCCGCTTTACTTCGGCGTCGTCAGGCGCCTGCTCAAGGATGGCGGCATCGCGCTCAACCACGGCATCACCTCGGTCGACCCGGACAGCCGCACGGTCGGCTTGGGCGGGGGCGACTTCGTCGAGCGCTACGTATTTCCGCACGGCGAGCTGCCGCACGCGTCGCTCGCCCTGCGCGAGATGGCGGCCGCGGGGCTGGAGGTGATGGACATCGAGACGCTGCGCCTGCACTACGCCAAGACGCTGCGGCACTGGAGCGAAAGGCTCGAGGCGAACCTGGACGCCGCGCTCAAGTTTGCCGGCGCCAAGCGGCTGCGCATCTGGCGCGCTTACCTCGCCGGCTGCGCATACGGATTCGAGCAGCGCTGGGTATCGATTCACCAGATGCTCGCAGTCAAGACCGACAACCCGGGCACCAACCCCCTGCCGTGGAGCCGGGACTGGATATACCGCTAAGCGCTTCCCATTCCATCGCTCAGCCCAGCGCGCGCAGCAGCAGCGATCCGCCCGAGGCGAGCAGCATCAGCGCCACCGCGCGCATCAGCGTCTCGCGCCGGATGCGGCGGAACAGCCTGGACGCCACGGAAATCCCGATCCACGCCGCGGGCAGCGCGATCAAGGCGGCGAGCCATACGCTCGGGTCGCTCATCAGCCCGGTGAGCGCAAACGCCGCAAGGCGCAGCGCGATGCTCGCGATCGAGGTCACTGCCAGCGTGGCGCGGAACGATTCCTTGCTCAGGTCGCGCTGCGAGAGATAGATCGCGTAGGGCGGCCCGCCGGCGCCGAACATCGAGCTGGTGATGCCGCCCGCGAGCCCCGCCGGCCAGGCCCAGCCGCGCCCGATCGTCTTGCGCGGGCGGCGCGAAAGGAGCGAATACAGCGCGAAGGCGACGACGAACACGCCCAGCGCCAGCATGCCGCCTCGGCGCGGCATGTTCACCAGCGCCGTGACGCCGAGCACGGTTCCGGCGAGGATCATCGGCACCAGGCGCGCCACCTCGCCGCGCAGCACGTGGCGCGGCGCTTCGAGCCCCAGGCGCAGTGCGTTCGCCAGGTCGAGCAGCACGAACACCGCGAGCGCGAAGCGAAGCGGCACGAATTGCGTCGCGAGCGGAATCGCGACCAGCGCCGCGCCGAAGCCGGTGATGCCGTAGACCAGCGCGCCGAGGAATGCGATCGGCGCCAGCGCCAGGACTTCGACGCTCAAGTCTTGACCGACAGATTCAGCGCGTAGAGCCCGGTCAGGCGGGCGCTGTCCAGGATGCGGCCTTTGATCGCGGCCAGCAGGTCCGCCCCCCTGAATTTATCCGGCAGCGTGCACTTTTCGACGTCAAGCGCGTAGAGCGTGAATACATAGTGGTGCGCGATGGTGTCGTTCCACGGCGGGCACGGCCCGTCGTAGCCGAAGTAGTCACCTTTCATCTCGGCATCGCCGGCGAACCACGCCGTGTAGTCATTCAGGCCCTGGCGCGCGCCGCGTGCGGCCTGCGGCCCGGGTTTGCCGCGCGCCGTGATGCCGTTCGAAAACTCACCCTCGCTGATTGCCTTGTCGAAAGGCTTCAGGTCGACCAGCAGCCAGTGGTAGAAGTCGACCCGCGGCAGCGTGGCAGAGATCTGGCGGCCCTCCTTGTTGACGTCGTCGGGCTTGGACGGCACGTCGTAGTCGTGACACACGAGCGCGAGTGAGCGCGTGCCCGCGGGCAGGCCGCTCCAGGCCAGCTGCGGATTGCTGTTGTCGGACAGCCTGACGTGGGATTTCGCCTCGGGTACCGCGAATGCGCAGCGCCCCGGGATCGTGCCCATGTCGGAAAAGCTTTCGCTGGTCAGTTTCATCGCTTGCCTCCGTTCGTGTCGGGAATGATTATAAGGTCCTCTCTCGTGTGCGGATTCATCAATCCGAGGCCGGCGACGTAGCGCCGGAACGGCAGCGCGAAGCGCTCCTCGAGCCGTGCGGCCCGCGCGCGCAGCGCGTTCCAGGCGATCCGCCGCGGCGCACCCTTGAACGCGAACACGAGCAGATTCGGATCGGCCAGCGCCGGCAGGCACAACACCGCGCCGCCGAAGGCGCGCTCGAGCCGCCTCAGGTAGCGATCGAGCCCCGGATCGTCGCTCATGAAGTTAAGCACCATCGCGCCGCGCTCGGCGAGCGCGAACCAGGCGGCGTCGTAAAACGCGCTTCTAACGAGTCCGGGTGCCTGCTCGCCATCGTCGAAGCCATCCACCAGCAGCAGGTCGCAGCATTCCGGCGCCAGCGCGTCGGCACCGTCTCCGATCTCCACCTTGAGCCGCGCGTTGTCCGGCGGGAGCGCGAAATGCTCGCGCGCCGCCGCGACCACGCGCGCATCGAGCTCGACCGCACACACGCGCGCGGCGCGAAGCCGACGGTGAAAGAACTTGGCCAGCGAGCCGCCGCCCAGCCCGATCATCAGCACTTCGCGCGGCTGCGGATGGAAAAGCAGCACCGCCATCATGCAGCGCGTGTAGTCGAGCGCGAGCGCGTACGGCTCGTCGATCCGCATCGCGCTCTGAATTGCCTCGCCGCCGAGGTGCAGGCGGCGAATGCCGCGCGCCTCGCTCACGGCGAGCGCCGGCGCGCGCCTCACACCGCCGCGGCGCGCGTGCGCCGCATCAGCACCAGCACGATCCCGGCGGCGGCGAACGACAGCGCGGCGCCGGCGAGGATCGGCACGCTGTAGCTGCCCAATGCATCGTATGCGGCGCCCGCGAGCGGCGGCCCGATCAGGGTGCCGATTCCCGGACCGGTGTACAGGAAGCCAATGATGCCCGACAGCGCCCGCGGCCCGTAGAGGTCCATCATGATCGACGGCGCAAGCGCGACGAATCCGCCGTAGAAGGCGCCGAAAGACAGCGCGAACAGCGCCAGGATCCAGTACTGGGTGGCGAGCCACCACACGACCAGCATCGCGCCCAGGCCAACGTGCATCACCGCCAGCGAAGGCAAGCGCCCGAGGCGGTCCGCGACGCCGCCGATGGTGAAGCGCCCGAGCAGGCTGCCCAAGCCGATCAGACTCACCAGCGCGACGCCCCGGGCCTCGGAGTAGCCCGCGTCCTGCGCGAACGAAGCGAGGTGCACCATGGGCACGAACAGCCCCACGCTCACCAGCACGCTCGAGACGTACAGCAGCCAGAACGGCTCGGAGCGCAGCGCAGCGCCGAGCGTCGCGCCGGGCAATGTGGCGCGCGCGGTGCGCGCGGCGCCGGCGGCACCGTGGCGTGCGGGGTCGTCGTCGATCGCGAACGCAGCCGCGCCGCCGAGCACGAGCACCCCGAGTGCAAGCACCTGGTAGGCCGCACGCCAGCCGCAGGCGCCGATCAGCCAGGCCGCGAGCAACGGGACCAGGAAATTGCCGGCACCGATCCCGGCCACCGCAATGCCCGAGGCAAAGGCGCGGTTGGCGCTGAACCAAGGTTGCACCGCGCCGACCGAGGGCACGTAAGTAAGTCCGACGCCGACGCCCATGCCGATGCTGTAGGTCAGGTAAAGCATGCCGACCGAGGGCGCGACGCTCGCCAGGGCGAGCGCGCCCACCAGGCAGGCAACGCCGGCAAGCGCCACGCGCCGCGGCCCGAGCCGGTCGGCGAGCACCCCGCCCGGCGCGCCAAGCGCGAACCAGAGGAAAGCGGAGACCGAAAATACGAGCGAAACGTTCCCGCGCGAAGCAGAGAACTCGGACTGGAAGGCGCCGAAGAAGGCTGCGAACGAGTAGGCCGCTCCGAAGCCGACGAACATCAGGCCGAACGCCGCGGCCACCACCACCCAGCCGTAGTACGGGCGGCGCCTCAAACCAGCGCTCCGCGCGCGACGAAGGCGATCGTGTCCGGCGCCTGCCAGAGGATGCTGACGGGCTTCACGCTCTTCGCGACGCTCGCGGAGACTTCCGCGAGACTGACGGCTTTCAGCTCGGTCATGCGCGCGTCATGGTCTTGCGGGTGAACTGATCGGACGATACACTGCATTCTAGACTCGCGTTTCTGCGAGCGGCAATGATCCGGACTTTCCGTGCGCGAAGCGGCGCGCGGGGCCGGAGTGCGATGCTCGAACGTTTCTTCAAATCAGACAGGAAGCGTGCGCAGTCTCCCGCGGCCGGCGACGGCGCCGGCACCCTCGTCCGGACCGGCCTGCAACACCACCAGGTCGGGAGACTGGAGGAAGCCGAGGCCGCGTACCGCGAGGCATTAGCCCTCGAACCGCAGAGCGCAGACGCGCTGCATTTTCTCGGCGTGATCGCCTACCAGCGGGAGCGCGACGGCGAGGCCGCGGCGCTGATGTCGCGCTCGCTCGCCGTGAACGCGGCGAACGCCCCGGCGCACAACAACCTGGGCAACGCGCTTTCGAGGCTCGGGCGGTCGGACGAGGCGATCGCGAGCTACGAGAGGGCGATCGAGCTGCAGCCGGACTACCTCGACGCCCGCCTCAACCTCGCGAAGCTCCTGCGCGAGCGCGGAAAGCCCGAGGAGGCCGCGCGCCACTATCGCCGCGCGACCGAACTCGCCCCCGATTCGGCGCAGGCGCATTTCGACCTCGGGCTCGCGCTGCACCTGCAGGGCCGGCGCGGGGAAGCCGTTCCCTGCTACGAGCGCGCGGTGGCGCTGCGGCCGGATTTCGCCGACGCCTGGGTCGGCCTGGGCGCGGCGCTGCGCGACGCGGGCGAGCCCACGCGCGCCCGCTCGTGCCTGGAGAAGGCGCTCGCCCTCGAGCCGGATTCTTCCGGGGCGCACGCGAACCTCGGCGCCGTGCTCATGGACCAGGGCCGGGTGCCGGAGGCGATCGCGTCACTGCGCACCGCCCTCTCGCTCGACCCGGATTCCGCGGAGACGCATTCCAACCTGGCGAGCGCCTGGATGGAAGCGGGCGATCCCGGGCAGGCGGCCGCCTCCGCCCGCCGGGCGCTCGAGCTGAAGCCCGATTTCGCCGGCGCGCTCGCGAACCTCGGAAATGCCCTCAAGGGCCTCGACCGGCGCGAGGAAGCGCTCGCCTGCTACCGCAGGGCCGCCGCACTCGAGCCACGCAACGCGCAGTACCGCTACATGCTCGGCGACGTGCTCGCGGGCGCCGACCGGCGCGAGGAGGCGCTCGAATGCTTCGCCGCCTCGCTCTCGCTCGACCCGGAATACGCCGAGGCCCGCTGGGCATCGGCGATGTTCCGCCTGCCGGCGGTGTGCGGGTCGGAGGCGGAGGCGGCCGCCGCCCGCGACGCGTTCTCGCGCGCGCTGGGGGAGATCGAGCAC
>JBOIFB010000139.1:0-7692 GCA_050741415.1 Burkholderiales bacterium
CAACCACACCATCGCCGTTCCCTGAGACAGCTGCCGGAGCGGTCACCCAGCGCGTCCCCGCGTTGGGGTCGTCGCCCGGGATCGCGCGATAGCGGTCTTGATAGCCGTAATAGGCTGCGGAGATGCCCGAGAAGTCGGCCACGACGTTCTTGATCTTGGCCTGGTTGATCATTTCCTGGCCCTTGAGGATGCCCCCGAGGAGCAGGCCGATGATGACCAGCACGATCGCAATCTCGACTAGCGTGAAGCCTTTCTGTACGGCTTTCATGGTGTTACCTCTCATTTCTGAGACTGAACGGTGGAGTAAAAGCAAAGGTCGTGCCAGATATAAAGCCCTTGATTGACAAGATTTTCCCGTGAACTACTGCACGCAAAGGCGTCGAGATTCCGACAGTTCCGTCGAGGATGTGACATATTTCACTTTGCCGAGGGTTGACTGCTCTTGTCCATGATTCGGGCTTCCAACTGCTCGAGGTGCTGTTTCAGGAACCGCAACTCGGCGGGGTCCTTGATCTGGCCGCTCGCCAGCAGCCCGCCCAGCATCACCTTGGCGGCCTGGAGCTCGTCCATGTCCTCGAGGATGAACAGGCGCATCTGCTTGGCCCAGACCGGAACGTCGGGCGCGGTGGTCAGGCGCTCGACGGCGCTGGCGTAGCGCAGCGCGAGCGGCAGGTCCTTGAGGCGGTACTTGGCCAGCAGCGCGGCATGCGCCAGCCAGCGCCAGCGCCGGTTCGGGTCTTTGAGGAATTCCTGGTAAACGAACTCGAGCGCCGCACGTGCCTTGCGCGGATCGGGAATTTCGGCGTAGATGCGCGCGGCCGCGAACAGCGGGTACTGGCTGCGCGGGTCGGTGGCGAGGATCGCGCGCAGCCAGCCGGTCAGCCGCCCGTAGTCGAGGTCCCGGTAAGGGATGTCGTTTCCGGCGCGCAGGTCGAACGATTGCAGGTACAGCATGGCCAGGCGCGCGGCCGCGGCCGGTTCGCCGAAGCTCGCCAGCCGCAGCATTCCAGGCGCGGGCGGGGGCGGCAGCTCCGATGCGGCGTGCGGCGCCTGCGGGCGTGCGATCTGTGAGCCGATCTGCGCCGCGAGCGCAAGGGCGAGGGTAAACCAGACCCAGCTCGGGACCGCCGCCAGGGGGCGCTCGTCGCGCGTCACAGATTGCGGCGGTGGAAATCGAACAGCCCCGCCGCGACCAGCAGCAGCGTGTACACGGCGAGCCCCGAAATCGCCACCGCGTAATCGCCGAGCGCGGGCGGGCCGTAGATCAGCCAATCGGTGCGCGTCACCGAGTCCAGGCGCGGCAGCAGCAGCGCGACCGCGTCGATGCTCCGGTGCGCGATCTGCTGCGCCAGCGAGGGCTCGGCCAACGGCCCGCCGGCGATCGCCTGGATGGCGTCGATCGAGCGCGCCAGCAGGTACATGCCGGCGGTCGCGGCGGCGGCCGGCACCAGCTGCACGAGCACTACCGAGAAGAACATCGCCGCGGCGGCCAGCAGCGTCGTTTCCACGAAAAGCGAGAACGCCCACAGCAGCACCGATAGGGGCGGGCTCCACAGCAGCAGGGGCAGCGCGAAGCAGGCCGAAACGGCCGCGCCGCAGGCGGCGAATCCGGTCAGCCGTCCCAGGTAGTACGACGCGCGCGATAGCGGCAGCGAGAGCATCAGCTCGAGCCCCTTGTCGTCGCGCTCGCGCTGCGTGCTGGTGAGGACCTGCGCCGCGACCAGGAACACCGCGCAGACGCGCAGCAGCGCGGCGACGATCGCGGTCTGCAGCGCGAGGCTCCCGGTCAGCGCGACCTGAGACAGGAACGCTGCCAGCCCGACACCGGCGGCGATGCTCGCGGCGACCAGCCAGGGCAGCCCGCTGCGGCGGGCCTCGAGGACGACGAAGCGGGCGAGGATGGCGGCGTGCATGGCTACAATGGCGTCCGAAACCCGCCCAATTTACGCCATAAACAATGACCGTGCTGACGCTCGCGCGATTGACGGGCCCCGTCTCAAGGCTAAGCCAGCGCCACTGGGGCATCGTGGTCGTGGCGATGCTCGCCTTGCTGCACGTGGCTGCAGTGCGCGGGGTCGCCGACGTCTGGGCGCGCGGCCTGCTGCTCGCTCATCTGGGCTTGTTCCTGCTCTGGCAGCCGTTCCTGCGCGGCCAGCATCGCGTCTCGCCCAGCCAGGTCGTGCTGATCGTCGCCGCCGCTGCGGGCGTCATGCTGCGGCTCGACTGGTGGCTGCTCGCGCTCTGGGTGGTCGTATTGGCCGGGCTGATCGGCGGGAAGATCTACCAGCAGGATGCGCGCTGGCAGCGCCGCTTCCATTTGCTGGCGATGTTTTATCTGCTGGCCCTGCTCGCAGTCGTGATCCTGCCCGAGATCGCCCCGCGCCAGGAAATCTCGCCGGAGCTGCGCCTGGCCGCTCAGTACGGTCTGCCGCTTATCCTGCTCGTCGCCGCGCTGCTGCCGGTCGAGCCCGAAGGGCCCGATTCGGCGCAGGTGATCGACTTCTTCTACAGCGTCTTCGTCATGCTGCTGCTGGGAATCGTCATTCTCGGCAGCTTCACGTTCATGACGCTCGGCCGCACTTCCTACCTGCAGGCGCTGACCTATACCGTGTTCGTGATTGCGGGCATGGTGCTGGTGCTCGGTCTGGCCTGGGATCCGCGCACCGGCTACGCCGGTCTGAACGTGTTCTTCTCGCGCTACCTGTTCTCGATCGGCCTGCCGGTGGAGAAGTGGCTTTATTTCCTGGCCGAGCTGTCGCAGGTCGAAACTCGCCCCGAGCGCTTCCTCGGCGAGGCGGTCGCCGCGCTGATGCGGCTGCAGTGGATCGCCGGCGTCGAGTGGCGCGGGGCGCACGGTCAGGGCGCGGCGGGGCAAAAGACCCCTTACCGGGTCGACTTCGAGAACAGCGAGCTCGCGCTCACCTTGCACTCGCGCTACCGCACCAGCCCGGCGCTGCACTGGCACCTCAGCCTGCTGGGCGAGCTGCTGGGCGAGTTCTACATGGCCAAGCTGCGCGAACAGAAGCTCAAGCAGCAGAGCTATCTCGAGGCGGTGCATGAGACCGGCGCGCGCATGACGCACGACGTCAAGAATCTGCTGCAGTCGCTGAACGCGCTTTGCGCGGTCGCCGAGCGCGAGCCCGAGTCGGCGGAGCTGCAGGCGCTCATCCGCCGCCAGCTGCCGGTGATCGCGCGGCGCCTGGGCGACACGCTCGAGCGGCTGCAACAGCCGCAAACGCAGACCGAGCCGCTTGCGCCCGCGGACGAATGGTGGGAAGCGCTCGCGCTGCAATACCGCGACAAGCGGGTCGAGTTCGCGGCCGAGGGCCTGCGGCCCGGCGTGCGCATCCCGCGCGATCTGTTCGACAGCGTGGCCGACAACCTGCTGCAGAACGCGCTGACCAAGCGCGAAGCCGAAACCGGGGTGCGCATCCGCGTGACGCTCACCTGCGGCGAGCGCGTGGAGATGCGCGTATGCGACACCGGGCAGGCCGTGCGGCCCGAGCTGGCGCCGACGCTGCTGCGCGCGCCGGTGGTCTCGGGCTCCGGGCTGGGGATCGGGCTCTACCAGGCGGCGCGCCAGGCCGAGGCGAGCGATTACCTGCTCGAGCTGAAGAATAACCGCGACGGCGAAGTGTGCTTCGCTTTGTCGGGGCAGGCGCGCGCCCGCTCGGCTCAGGCGGCGGCGACCCGTCCGGTCAGGCGGTAGACCCTGGTGTCGCCCTTGCCCTTGAGGTAGATCGTCTGCGGCGGGTGGAACGCGTAGCGTTCGCGCAGCCGCAGGAAAGTCCGCTCGTCGACGTGAACCGCGCCGGGCACGCCCTCGGTGGTGATGCGGCTCGCGATGTTCACCGTGTCGCCCCACAAATCGTAAATGAACTTCTTGCGCCCGATCACGCCGGCGACCACCGGCCCGGTGCCGATGCCGATGCGAAGCTGGAGCGGCTTGTCTTCGACGACGTAGCCATCGGCAACCACATCGCGCATGTCCAGCGCGAGCTCCGCGATCGCCGCGCTGAAATCCGCTTCGATGCCGTTCAGGCCGCCCGCCACCATGTACGCATCCCCGATGGTCTTGATCTTCTCCAGCCCGTGCCGCTCGGCGATCGTATCGAACTCGGAGAACATCCGGTTCAGCAGCGCAAACACCTCGGCCGGCGTCATATGCTCGGCAATCTGCGTGAAATTCACGATGTCGGCGAACATCACCGTCACCTCCGAGAACCCGTCCGCGATCTCGTCGTTCGAGCGCTTCAGGCGCTCGGCGATCGGCCCGGGCAGGATGTTCAGCAGCAGCCGCTCGGAACGATCCTGTTCTTCCTGCAGCTCGACGTGCGCGGATTCGAGCCGCGCCCGCGAACGCGCCCGCTCGGTAAACGCGAAGCTCAGCAGCCAGTACACCATCGTCGCCACGGCGGCGAAATTGAGCGCAAAAAACACCACGCTCGTCCGCAGCGGAACGCTCCGGGTCAAATGCGGCACGCCGATCAACTGATAGTCGACGTAGCCCGAAGCGATCGTGAGCACGACGTAGGCCACCATCCACGGCAGCGACTCGCGAACCGAAAACAGCAACCCGGCGCCGACCGGCGCGAGCAGGCCCCACAGGATGATGCCGCTGGCGGACACGAAGTCGCCGATCGCCCACTGCGCGACGAACGGCACAAACAGCCACAATCCGAGCTGCGCCGCGCGAAAGAACTCGAAATTGAGCGTCCAGAGGTAGATCAGCAGCGTGGCGAGCGACAGCAGCTGGAACGTCACCGGCAGCGTAGCGGGCAGCGGCAGGCCGAGCAGCCAGTAGATCGAGAGCCAGATCGCCGAGCCCGCGATCATCAGGCCGCAAGCGAACAGCAGCACCTGCTTCTTGAGCTGCAGCTCGTCGGAGTCGCCGGCCTGCACCCCGGCGCTGCGCAGGCGACCGTAAAGCGTCCGGAAGCCGGCGCGGCCCATCATGGCAGCACGCCGGCCGTGGCGAGACGTCCGTAGAACGAGCCGACCGAGATCCACACCATCATGTCGCCGTACTCGCCGCCGGCGGCACCTTTGGGCGCAGGCGTGTGACTGATGAACACGGAGTCGTTGTCCAGATTCGCCGCTTCGTCGGCGTTGCCGGCCGCGGTGGCGGTGGCGGCGGTGGGCGCGAAGGCGTAGTTCTTCCCCGTCGAGAAGATCACCGCGACGACTGTGCCGCTCGGGCTGCTGTTCGTCACGACGTTTGTTGCAGGGCCACAGCTGCCGGGAGAGGGAGCGGGGCTGGAGACGCTCGACTTGCAGATGAGCAGGTCGCTGCTCCCGGGCTGGCAGGACATGCCGTTCTGCTTCAGATTCGTCTTGTTCGTGAAATGCGGTGTCGTGGACGTGCCCACGCAGCCATTGACGGTCTGCGCCACGGCATAGCGGATGCGGTTGTTCCATGCGTCGACAGCGAAGCCCTGGCTGTCGACCGGCTGGAAGGCCAATGTGATCGCTGGAAGAAAGCCATTGTACGGGTTCGTGCACGCTCCGCTGCCGACCGGCGAATCGGACTCGATGCCGGTCGTGGCCCCTGAGGCGGGGCAAGGTAGGCGGCCATTGGCTATCGCATATCCTAATAATGCGTCCCGCGCGCGCTCCAGCGTCGCTTGCGTTTCCTCTCTCGCTCGCTGCTCGGATTGCGCGGACAGCATGTACATCGCAGTACCGAGAAGCAGCCCGACGATCGCCAACACGACGGCCATCTCCACGAGCGAGAAGCCCCGGGCGGCGTTGGGCGATCCGCGCCTAATCACAAATGGAGAATCCACTGGTGAAGGGGCAGGTGGCAACGCGATCGTTGCCCGACACACTGAACACCTGGTATGCGAACGTGCGCGGCGAGGCGCCAGTGGCGGCGTTGTCTCCTTCCACGTATTGATTCAAGGCCGCCGTGGCCGATCTCGTTTGTCCGTTCACTGGCGGACCCATCAAGGTGAGCACGAAGTGCTTGTCAGTGCTGCTGCCGTATGCCGAGGGAAACAGGTTTACCGTCAAGTTACTGCCGATTTGCGCCGCAGAAGTCCCTGGGGCGATTGCGTAATATGTGTAGCGATACCACTCGTTCCACAAGAACCAATAATGCGGATCGTCCTGCGTGAGTGTGACGGTGGGGGAGCCGGGCAACACGGTGCCTGCCGGAAAGGCTACGAGAAGATCGAGGGACGGATTGTTGTTCATTACGGCCGCCGATAGCTGGTTGCCGGTCAGGGGAACAGTCGTGCCCAGCTGTGGAAACTGTACTGACACGTTGGTACTCGTCGCCAGCACGCCCGGGAGTAAGTTGCAGACCAGTCCGAGCAGAATGTTGTCGCATAGTTGCGTTCCGGTTACCCGTATCTGCAGCGAAAGCTTGGCATCGCCGTCCGTGCGAGGGGTGAATGTCGCTGCTTGAGCAATTAGGCCCGGCGGTACGATCACATCGGAGGGCGTCAGGGGTTTGCGGAAACTAGCTGCGGCGTGCGGGGCCGTGGCTTCGATGGTCACATCCGTGCTTGTCGCCCCGCCACCAAACAGAACTGCGCCGAGGCCGGTCAACCGGTAGTAGCTGAATGTGCACTGGACGTTGGTCGACGGCAAGGTCGTGCAGCCGAGCGACGTCACCGAGCCTGAGATGCTGACATTGTTCCAGGTCGAGACGCAGGATCCCGAGTTTGGAGCAAGCGGCAGCAGGCCCTCGCTTTTCTGGGGCGTGGTGGCGGTTGGGCCGCAATATTGGGCGAGTGGCAAGCCGAACTCGGGTGGGGAAAAAGCAACCGCGTACGGCATGAAGTTGCCGCTCGGCCACAGACCGCTGTACTCGCTCAAAAGCGGCGCCACGGTGCGCTGCAATCTCTCGGCGAGCGGACCCTGGATTGCGTTCAGTACTTCCTTCGCAGTAATGGTGATCGCCTGATCGTTGAGCACTACATTCGTGGCGTTGTCTACGACGGAGACGCCGAAACTCGTGCCGATTGGCGATGCGGCATTTAGGCACTCGAGGTAGTCGCGGTAGTCGGGGTTTCCGCCCGACGGTACGTGGCTTCGGTCGCTTCTGAACTGATTGCTCGCCACGCAGCCCGCCGCAAGCTGGTTCGCATTCGGGCTGGTCGAGATCGCCTTGCCGGGAGCGAATATCACGGCGACGACGTCGCTCGTGCCGTCGAAGCTGAACTGACCCGCCGTTCCATCGTTGATCAGCGGCGGCGTCGGGGGGAAGCCGCTCACCATCACCCAGTTCTGGGAAACGGCGTACCAGAGGGGCTCGGCGGAAGCGTCCACCAGCTTGTCCAGGCCTAGCGTGCGCCACGGCAGGCGCCCGACGGTTCGGTTCGTTCCCGTCGGCGAGCAGTTTCCCGCCGCACGCCCTTCATTCGTCGTTCCGGCGTCGCTCGGCGATTCGGGGCACGGAAAGCGGCCTGGGACATCTTCGGTAAGGTCGAGCACTTCTTTGGCGATATAGCCGATTAGTGCCTGCTTCGCCTGCTGCAGAACGGCGCCATTGACGTTTTGGCGCGTCGGGGTCGCTTCGCCCCATTTGCCAAGCCGCTGATACAGAAAGGCCGCGAATCCGAGAATCAGGATGGCGGCGAACAGAAGAAGAGCCGCGCCGTGCTGTTTGCGTGGTCCACGCATGGCGCTTAAGGCCTCGTGGGACGGCGAACGTCTATCTCGCCGTCGCCGATCACGTCCTTCACC
>JBOIFB010000140.1:0-7687 GCA_050741415.1 Burkholderiales bacterium
GGAATATGGCGCAGCCATCGCGGCGCTAGGTTGGCGCGATTATAGCAACGGCTATGGCCAAGCCCGTCAGCCGCATCCTTGTCATCAACGACGAAAGCCTCGTCCTGCGCGAGTTCGTCAAGGGGCTCAGCGCAGCGGCGCGTTCGCTGGACAATCCGCTCGGCATCAGCTTTGCCGGCGTCACCACGGCCAAGGAAGCGCTGGCCGCGATCGAGAGCGACGGCGACATCCAGGCGGTGCTGGTCGACGACACGCTGTACTCCCTGCCGGGCGGCGGCAGGAAGAACGGCGGCGCGCGCAAGAAGCTGCAGATGTCGGCGCTCGAGCTGGTCAGGCGCATCACCCGCTTCCGCCCGGAGCTTTCGGTATACATCCTGATCGCGCAGGAAGAGGAGGACGACGTGGTCGACGCGTTGTTCACCGAGTCGGTGGACGGATACTTCTACCGCGAGGAACGCGATTACCGCGGCATCTACCGCATCCTGAACGCCCAGATCCAGGAGCGCGCCAGGACGCCCTTCACGGACCAGCTGAAGAACTATGTCTGGATGGCCAAGGATCAGTGGCATACCCCCGGCCATTCCTCGGGCGAGTCGCTGCGGGCGAGCCCCTGGGTGAACGACTTCTACGAATTCATGGGTGAGCACGTGTTCGACGCCGACCTGTCGGTGTCCGTTCCGATGCTCGATTCCCTGATGGACCCCAGGGGGGTGATCCTGGAGGCGCAGCAGATGGCGGCCAAAGCCTTCGGCGCGAACCGCACCTTCTTCGCCACCAACGGCACCTCGACCGCGAACAAGGTGATTTTCCAGACCCTGCTCGCGCCGGGCGAGAAGCTGCTGCTGGACCGCAACTGCCACAAGAGCGTGCACTACGGGGTGGTGCTTTCGGGCGCGTTGCCGGTGTACCTGGATTCGGCGCTCAACCGCAAGTACGGGCTGTACGGTCCGGTGCCGAAGAAGACGATCTTCGAGGCGATAGACAAGCATCCCGACGCCGAGGCGCTGATTCTCACCTCGTGCACCTACGACGGGCTGCGCTACGACCTCGCGCCCATCGTCCAGGCGGCGCACGAAAAGGGCATCAAGGTCATCATCGACGAAGCCTGGTACGCCTTCGCCCGCTTCCACCCGGAGTTCCGGCCGACCGCGCTCGAGGCGGGGGCGGACTACGCCACCCAGTCGACGCACAAGGTGCTGTCGGCGTTTTCCCAGGCCTCGATGGTGCACGTGAACGATCCCAATTTCAGGGAGCACCTGTTCCGCGAGAACTTCAACATGCACACGTCGACCAGCCCGCAGTACACGATGATTGCGAGCCTCGATGTGGCGCGCAAGCAAGCGGTCATGGAAGGCTACAAGCTGCTGTCGAGGACGCTCGCGCTGGCCAAGGAACTGCGCGCGCAGATCAACTCGACGCGCGTGTTCCGGGTGCTGGAGCTGACCGACCTGCTGCCGGAGGAAGTCCGCAACGACGGCATCCGCCTCGATCCGACCAAGGTCACGATCGACATCTCGGGCTGCGGCTATACCGTCGACGACCTGCAGAAGGAATTGTTCGAGCGCTTCAACATCCAGGTCGAGAAATCGACCTTCAACACGCTCACCCTGCTGCTCACCATCGGCACCACGCGCTCGAAGGTCTCGCGCCTGTACGACGCGCTGATGCGCGTCGCGCGCGAGCGCCGCGCGCCGCGCAGACTGGTGCAGACGCCGGAGATACCCGGTTTCACCCGGCTGCGCTTCCTGCCGCGCGACGCGTATTACTGCGGCGGCGAGCTGGTGCCGATATTCGACGAACGCGAACGCATCAACAAGGCCTTGGCGGGGCGCGTTTGCGCAGATCAGATCGTGCCCTACCCGCCCGGGATTCCGGTATTGGTGCCGGGACAGCTGATCACCGGCAACGTGGTCAAGTACCTCGGGGATCTTCTGCACTCGCACAAGCGCATGGAGCTGCACGGCATCGTTCACGCCGGCTACCTGCCATGCCTCCGGGTGCTCACCGCGAGCGAGCAACAGGGGCTGCGCGGCATAGGATGACCTGGCTCGGGGCGCTGTGCTAGCATTCAAAAAACGGCGGCCGGGGCCGCCGTTTTGCGTTTCGGAGGTAGTGCCATGTCCCACGTCATGAATACCTACGCCCGCCAGCCGGTCGCCTTCGTGCGCGGCGAGGGCGTGTGGCTTTGGGATGAAGCCGGGAAGAAGTACCTGGATGCGCTCGCCGGCATCGCGGTCAGCACGCTCGGCTATGCGCATCCGAAGCTGACCCGCGCGCTGGCAGAGCAGGCCGGGCGCGTGCTGCACACCTCCAACCTGTTCCGCAATCCGCTGCAGGAGGCCGCCGCCGACCGGATCGCCGAGATCACCGGCCTGGAGGAAGTCTTCTTCTGCAACTCGGGCTGCGAGGCAAACGAGGCGGCGATCAAGATCGGGCGCAAGTACGGCCATGAGCGCGGCATCCAGGAGCCGGCGATCGTGGTGATGGAAAACTCATTTCACGGCCGCACGCTGGCGACGCTGTCCGCCACCGGCAATCGCAAGGTGCAGGCCGGGTTCGAGCCGCTGGTGTCGGGCTTCGTACGCGTGCCCTACGGCGACCTCGCCGCGGTGCAGAAGATCGCCGAGATCAACCGCAACGTGGCCGCGGTGCTGGTCGAGCCGATCCAGGGCGAAGGCGGAATCAACGTCGGCGGCATCGAGTACCTGCGCGGTCTGCGCGAACTCTGCGACCGCAACGAATGGCTGCTGATGCTGGACGAAGTGCAGTGCGGCCTTGGCCGCAGCGGCAAGTGGTTCGTCTACCAGCACGCCGGGATCCTCCCCGACGTGGTGCCGCTCGCGAAGGGCATCGGCTCGGGCGTGCCGGTCGGGGTCTGCGTCGTCGGCGGACGCGCCGCAGGCTTGCTCAAGCCCGGCAACCACGGCTCGACCTTCGGCGGCAATCCGCTCGCCTGCACCGCGGTGGTCGCCACCATCGACGCGATCCGCGAGCAGGGCCTGCTCGAAAACGCGACACGCGTGGGCAGAGTGATCCGCGAAGGCCTCAGCACCGAGCTGGCGGGAGCCGCGGGCACGACGGATATCCGCGGCATGGGCCTGATGCTCGGGCTGCAGCTCGATCGGCCCTGCGGCGAACTGGTCAGGGCCGCGCTCGAGGCCGGGCTGATCGTGAACGTCACCGCCGACAGCGTGGTGCGCATGCTGCCGCCGCTCGTCATGAGCGAGGCCGAGGGCGCCATGCTGGTGGAGCGGCTGGCGCCGCTGGTGAAGGCGCTGCTGGCGCGCGAGCCCTCGCTGGTGCAGGCCGCCGTTGCTCGTTGAACACGGTGCGCGGATGGACTTGCGGCATTATCTGCAGTTCAACGACTTCGCGCTCGGCGAATACGAGCATCTGTTCGCGCGCACGCGCTGGATCAAGCAGCGCTTCAAGCGCTACGAGCGCTACTGGCCGCTCGAGGACCGCACGCTGGCGATGATCTTCGAGAAGCAATCGACCCGCACCCGGTTGTCGTTCGAAGCCGGAATGCACCAGCTCGGCGGCGCGGCGATCTTCCTGTCCACGCGCGACTCGCAGCTCGGCCGCGGCGAACCGGTCGAAGACGCCGCGCAGGTCATCTCGCGCATGTGCGACGTGGTCATGATCCGCACCTTCGAGCAGGACACCCTGGAGCGATTTGCGACCCACTCGCGCGTGCCGGTGATCAACGGCCTGACCAACGAATACCATCCCTGCCAGATTCTGGCCGATCTCTACACGTTCATTGAGCACCGCGGATCGATTCGCGGCAGGACCGTGGCCTGGGTCGGCGACTCGAACAACGTCTGCAATACCTGGCTGCAGGCCGCGGAGGTGTTCGACTTCAACGTCCACGTCTCGACCCCCCCGGGCTACGAAGTCGAGCCCGAACGCGCGGGATTGTACGGAACCGATCATTACGAAGAATTCCGCGACCCCATGCAGGCGGCGAAGGATGCCGACCTGGTGACGACCGACGTCTGGACCAGCATGGGGATGGAGTCCGAGGACGCCGAGCGCAAGCGCGACTTCGAAGACTGGCAGGTAGACGAAGAGATGATGCGGGCGGCGAAGACGGATGCCCTGTTCATGCACTGCCTGCCTGCGCACCGGGGCGAGGAAGTCGCCGCCGAGGTGATCGACGGGCCGCACAGCGTGGTCTGGGACGAAGCCGAGAACCGGCTTCATGCCCAGAAGGCGCTGCTGGAATTCCTGCTGCTGGGCAAAGTGGAACTTTGATGGCGAAGAAAACGCAGAGCGTGAAGAAGGTCGTGCTCGCCTATTCCGGCGGGCTCGACACCTCGGTGATCCTGAAGTGGCTGCAGGACGAATACGGCTGCGAGGTGATCACCTTCACCGCCGATATCGGCCAGGGGGAGGAGGTTGCACCCGCGCGCAGGAAGGCGAAGATGTTCGGCGTCAAGCAGATCTTCGTCGAGGACCTGCGCGAGGAATTCGTGCGCGACTTCGTGTTCCCCATGTTCCGCGCCAACGCGGTGTACGAAGGCGAGTACCTGCTCGGCACCTCGATCGCCCGCCCCTTGATCGCCAAGCGCATGGTCGAGATCGCGCGCAAGACCGGCGCCGACGCGATTTCCCACGGCGCGACCGGCAAAGGCAACGACCAGGTGCGCTTCGAGCTCGGCGCCTACGCGCTGATGCCGGAGGTCAAGGTCATCGCCCCCTGGCGCGAATGGGACCTGCTCTCGCGCGAGAAGCTGCTGGCCTACGCAGACAAGCATGGTATCCCGGTCGACTTCAAGAAGCGCAAGGGCGGCGCGCCCTATTCGATGGACGCCAATCTGCTGCACATCTCCTACGAGGGCGGCGTGCTGGAGGATCCGGCGTTCGAGCCCGAGGAGTCGATGTGGCGCATCACCGTGTCGCCGCGGAAGGCGCCCGATCGGCCGCAGCACTTCGAGCTCGAGTTCCGCCATGGCGACATCGTCGCGGTAAACGGCAGGAAGATGACGCCCGCCAAGATGCTGGCGACGCTGAACGCGATCGGCGGGCGGCACGGCGTGGGGCGGCTCGACATGGTCGAGAACCGCTACGTCGGCATGAAGAGCCGCGGCTGCTACGAGACGCCGGGCGGCACGATCATGCTCAAGGCGCACCGTGCGATCGAGTCGATCACCCTCGACCGCGAAGTGCTGGCGCTCAAGGACGACCTGATGCCGCGCTACGCGCGCCTGATCTACAACGGCTACTGGTTCAGCCCGGAGCGCAAGTTGCTGCAGGGGCTGATCGACGCCTCCCAGGCGAGCGCCAACGGCAGCGTGCGGCTCAAGGTCTACAAGGGCAGCGTGATGGTCACGGGCCGCAGCTCGAAATCGGATTCGCTGTTCGATCCCTCGATCGCCACCTTCGAGGACGACCGCGGGGCCTACGACCAGGCCGACGCCGCCGGCTTCATCCGCCTCAATGCGCTGCGCCTTCGCATCGCGGCCAAGCTGCACAAGAAACGCCGCTGACGATGCGTGTCTGGGTCGCCGCCCTGCTGTTGGCCGCCGCGCCGGCCTGGGGGGCGCCGTTCGCGGCACCCGTGGGCAATGCGCGCATCGGCCTGGATGCGCCGGCCGGGTTCGCCGATACCGGATTCACCGGCTCGCCGCGCCTGCGGGAGATCGCCGAGTCGCTCACCCCCGCTTCGAACCGCGTGCTGCTGTTCGCAATCAGCGACGGCGATCTGCGCAACTTCATGCAGGGCGACGAACTCGAACTGCGCCGCTTCATGATCGCCGTCACGCCGCGCGCGCTCGAGGACCAGAGCGTGACGGCACGCCAGTTCGACGCCTTCGTCGGCGACGCGCTGCGCGGATCCGGCTCGCCTGCGCCGCGGGGCGAGATATTGAAATACCTCGACGCGCAAGCGCTCGGCAGGACGGTGCTGCTCGGCGACCTGCGACGCGACACCACGGTCGTGTCGGTGCTGCAGGGCACCCGTGTGCCCAGTCCGGAAGGGCGCGGCGCCAAGCCCAAATACCTGCTGTCGACCACCACCCTGCTTGACCTGCGCGGCAAGGCACTCAGCGTGGCCGTATACAGCAGCTACGAGTCGGCGGACGATCTCGGCTGGATCAAGCTCGTCACCGCGCGCTGGATCGAGGACCTGGAGCGCCTGAACACGCGCTAGGCGTGCCGCGGCGAGCAACCGATCATGGCCGAGGCGAACTACCGCGAGCAGGCACTCAAGATCTACCCCTGGATCTGCGGTCGCTGCGGGCGCGAATTCTCCGGCAAGAACCTGCGCATGCTGACCGTGCACCACCGCGACCACGATCACGACAACAACCCGTCCGACGGCAGCAACTGGGAGCTGCTGTGCCTTTACTGCCACGACAACGAGCACGCACGGCAGCTCGAGCAGGCGCGGCACGGCAGTACCGGACAGGGCAGCGGCGCGCAGGCATCGGCGACCCACAAGCCCTTCGCCGTCCTGGAGTCCATGTTGAAGAAGAAGTAGCGTCCCCGTCCCCGCAGTCATTGGAGCGACATTCAATGCCGTCTTTCGACATCGTGTCCCAAGTGGACAAGCAGGAAGTCAAGAATGCGATCGAACAGACCAACAAGGAGGTCGCGAACCGCTTCGACTTCAAGGGCTCCGACGCGCGCGTGGAGCAGAACGAGCTTCAGCTGACCGTCTTTGCAGACGACGAGTTCAAGCTCGGCCAGGTGCTGGACGTGATGCGCGGGCGCTTGAGCAAGCGCAATGTCGACGTCAGGTGCCTCGAGCTGGGCGGCCTCGAGAAGATCTCCGGCGACAAGGTCAAGCGTCTGCTCACGGTCCGCGTCGGCGTGGCGCAGGAGAAGGCGAAGTCGATCGTCAAGCTGCTCAAGGAGTCCAAGATCAAGGTGCAGGCGTCGATCCAGGGCGATGCAGTGCGGGTTTCGGGCGGCAAGAAGGACGACCTGCAGGCGGCGATCAAGCTGGTGCGTCAGACGGTGGCCGACGTGCCGCTGCAGTACGTCAATTTCCGCGACTGAGGCCCTCGCACCAGCGCTCGTAGATCAGGTCGGCGACTTCGTGCAGCGCGGCCACGCGCCGCTCCAGGTCGCGCAGCATCTCCTCGGGCTGCTGCACGCTCGGGCTGGCGGCACCGGCGGCGATCTCGTCGCGCCCGGCCTCGCACCACTCGCGCACCTGCTCGGCGGTCATCTCGACATGGCATTGCATGCCGAAGTGGCGCCCGAGCGCGAACGCCTGGTTGGCGCAGCGGGAATTGGTCAGCAGGCGCGTGGCGCCAGGCGGAATGCTGAAGCTTTCCCCGTGCCAGTGGAACGACTCGAACGACTGCAGCTCGCCAAAGCACTCCCGCGCCAGCGCGTTGTTCGCCACCTGCACCTCGCCCCAGCCGATTTCCTTCACTGCCGCGGCCTCGACCCTGCCGCCAAAGGCGCGCGCCATGAGCTGGCCGCCGAGGCAGTGGCCGATCACCGGCACGTCCTTGCGCACCGCGTCGCGGATCAGCTCGAGCGCACGCGCGATCCATGGCAAGGGGTCGTTGACGCTCATCGGCCCGCCCATGAAGGCCAGGCCGCTGAACGCGCGCGCGTCGCGCGGCAGCTCTTCCCCCGCGTCCAGCGCCACCAGCTGCGACGGAATCGAGCGCTGCTCGAGAGAAGTGGCAAAATAGCCCGGCCCCTCGATTCGGGCATGCCTCAAGAC
>JBOIFB010000141.1:0-7684 GCA_050741415.1 Burkholderiales bacterium
GATCGATCGCCGGCGGTTCGAAATCTTCGCTTATTCGTTGGCCCCGGACGACGGAAGCGCGATCCGCGCCAGAGTGCGCGCGGTGGTGGACCGCTTCCGCGATCTTTCCGGGCTTGGCGACCGCGCCGCCGCCGACGCGATCCAAAAGGACGAGATCGATATCCTCGTCGATTGTGCGGGGCATACCACGGGCAGCCGCTTCGAGATCACCGCGTATCGCCCGGCACCGGTTCAGGCGCTCTACCTGGCTTTTCCGTCCACGCTGGGGTCAAAGCGGCTCGATTATGCGATCGTCGACCGCATCGTCGTGCCGACCGGGTCTGAAGCGCACTGGTCCGAAGCGCTGGTCAATCTGCCCGACACCTTCTTCCTGTACGACTTTCGGGACAAGGTGTCGGATTTGGGACTTACCAGGGCGAATTACGGATTGCCGGAAGGCACCGTCGTGTTCTGCGCCAGCCACAAACCGGAGAAGATCACGCCGGATACATTCGAACTTTGGTTGCGCGTTCTGGCGCGGGTGCCACGCGCCGTACTGTGGCTGAACGCCATGCCGGCCGACGCGGTCGAGAACCTGATACGCCAAGCTGAGGCTCGCGGCGTAGGCCGCGAACGACTCGTGTTCGCGCGCCTCGACACCCGACAGCGCTACCTGGCCCGGCAGTGCCTGGGCGACCTGATGCTCGACGCGGTGCACCACAATGCCATAACGACTGCCTGCGACGCCCTGGGCGCCGGGCTGCCGGTGCTGACGCTCAAGGGCACGACCTTCGCCTCGCGCGCCGGCGAAAGCTTGCTGCGGGCGGCAGGCCTGCCGGAGCTGGTGGCAGCCGATCCTGACGCCTTCGTGAGGACCGCGGCCGCTCTTGGCAACGACCCTTGCTCGCTTGCCGGACTGAAAGACAAATTACGCGCTAATCGGATGACGGCGCCGCTGTTCGACACGATCTCCCGGGTACGCCAGCTGGAGGCGGCCTTCACCGAAATGTGGCGACTGCATCGTCAGGCATGAAAGGGAATAGTTCCGCGCACGGGATTGTCCGATATGCTTAGATGAAAACTTGTGCAAAAAGGCCACCGAACCATGAAGACACTACTGACACGACTCGCCTGCGCCTGCGCCCTGGGCCTGGCCATGAGCGCCGCCACGGCGCAGCCGGTTCCCGGTGTGACGCCGACCACGATCCTGCTCGGCCAATCGGCCGCTTTCACCGGTCCGGCACAGCAGCTCGGCATCCAGATGCGCGATGGCATGATGCTCTGGTTCAACTACGTCAACGCGCGCGGTGGCGTCAATGGACGCACGATTCGCCTCACGACCCGCGACGACGGCTACGAGTCCGACCGGGCGGCGGAAAACACGCGCAAGCTGATCGAGGACGACAGGGTGTTCGCGCTCGTAGGCTACGTCGGCACGCCGACCAGCAAGGCCTCGTTGCCGGTGTTCACCAAGGCCAAGGTTCCGTTCGTCGGCCCTTTCACTGGCGCCGAGCTGCTGCGCACCCCGGTCAATCCGTACGTATTCAACGTGCGCGCGAGCTACTACGACGAGACCGACGCCATCGTCGAGCAGCTTCTCACCACGGGAAGCAAACGCTTCGCGGTGTTCTACCAGAACGACAGCTACGGCCAGGCCGGCCTGACCGGGGTCCAGATCGCAGTGCGCAAGCGCGGCGGGGAAATCGTCGCCACCGGAACCGTCGAACGCAATACGGTGAACGTGGCGAAGGCGATCAAGGCGATCCTGCCCAGCCGGCCCGACGCGGTGATCATGATCAGCGCCTACAAATCGGTCGCCGCCTTCATCAAGGCAGCGAAGAAAGCGGGTTACGACGGCCAGTACTACAACGTTTCGTTCGTCGGCTCGACAGCGCTCGCCCATGAGCTGGGCGCGGACGGCGTGGGCGTTGCGATCTCTCAGGTAGTCCCGTTTCCCTGGAGCCTGAGTGTGCCGGTCGTGGAAGAATTCAACAGAATTGCCGCAAAGGCGAAAGTCGACGTGAACTTCACAAACCTGGAGGGGTTCCTGGTCGCGAAGGTCACGGTCGAGGGGCTGCGCCGCGCGGGCAAAACCCTGACCCGGGAAAGATTCATCGATGCGCTGAATACGATGAACGACGTCGACTTCGGCGGATTCACGGTGAGCTACTCGCCCAACAGGCACAACGGCTCGATGTACGTCGATCTGACGATCATCGGCCACGACGGCGGTTTCAAGGACTGACCCTGCCGCGGGCGGGATCGCTCAGCCGCGGCGCCAGGTGGTGCCTGCGGGACCATCCTCGAGAATGATGCCTGCGGCCGCCAACGCGCCGCGCTCGGCGTCGGCCGCCGCGTAGTTCTTCTCTCGCTTGAGCGCCGCACGGCGCGCGATGCGGCGCTCGATCTCCGCATCCTCCAGCCTGGCACCCGGGCCGGAGCGCAGAAAATCCTGCGCATCGCGCTGCAGGATCCCGAGGACACCCCCGAGGGCGCGCAGCTGCGGCGCAAGCTCGACGCTGCCGCGATTCACTTCGTTCGCGAGATCGAACAGCACCGCCACCGCCTCGGGCGTGCCGAAATCGTCGTCCATGGCCGCCTTGAATCGCGCGCCATGCGGCTCGTTCCAGTCGACAGGTGCAGGCGCCGCGGGGCGGCCTCTGAGCGCAGTGTAAAGCCGCGTCAGCGCAGCCTTCGCGTCCTGCATGTGCGCATCCGAGTAGTTGAGCGGACTGCGGTAGTGCGCGCGCACGATGAAAAAGCGCACCACCTCGGGATCGAACGAAGCCAGGATATCGCGCAGCGTGCGGAAGTTGCCCAGCGACTTGGACATCTTTTCCTCGTCGATGCGCACGAAGCCGTTGTGCATCCAGAAATTGACGAAAGTCTTGCCGTTCGCTCCCTCGGATTGAGCAATCTCGTTCTCATGATGCGGAAACTGCAGATCCTCCCCGCCGCCGTGGATGTCGAAGTGTTCGCCGAGCAGCGCGCAGCTCATCGCCGAACACTCGATATGCCAGCCCGGGCGCCCCTCGCCCCATCGCGACGGCCATTTCGGTTCGTCCGGCTTGGAGTGCTTCCAGAGCACGAAGTCGAGCGGATCCTGCTTCGAAGCGTCGACCAAGACTCGCTCGCCCGCGCGCAGCTCGTCGAGGGACTTGCCCGACAGCTTTCCGTAACCGGGGAACTTGCGTACCGCGAAATTGACGTCGCCTTCGGCCGCGCGATAGGCCAGACCGCGGTGCTCGAGGGCGGCGATCATTTCGAGCATCTGAGGCACGTAGTGCGTGGCGCGCGGCTCGTGATCCGGCGCCTCGACGCCGAGCACCGCCGCGTCTTCTTCCATGTCGCGGATGAAGCGCGCAGTGAGCTCGCCTATCGTTTCGCGGTTCTCGATCGCACGCCGGATGATCTTGTCGTCGATGTCAGTGATGTTGCGCACGTAGGTGACGCGGTAACCGCTTTCGCGCAACCACCTGCGCACCACGTCGAACACGACCATCACCCGCGCGTGTCCCAGATGACAGTAGTCGTACACCGTCATGCCGCAGACGTACATGCGCACGCCACCCGCCTGGATCGGCGCAAAGCCCTGCTTTGTTCTACCCAACGTGTTGTAGATCGTGAGCATCCGGAGCCACTATGCTCGCCGCGTTCGCATGCCGGTCGAGGGAACTATGCGCTGCGCAGCCATTCAAAAGCGTCGGGAAGCGCACGCTGCAACGCAGAAAGAGTCGTTCTAAGTTGTCGCAGGCCGGGGGTTAGTCTAGAATGCACTGTTCCGTAGAGCCTTGAAAAGTATAACACAATGGTCGATTCCGTTCTGCGTGGCACGGCATTCCGGTGGTTCGTCCGGGCGCTCCTTTGCGGTGCCTTGCTCGGGGCGTCCGCAGCACATGCAGACGACATGCAGAAGGCGAATGCCTTGCTTAAAGCGGGCCGCTATCCCGAAGCGCTCGAGCAAGTGAACAAGGCGATTGCGGCGAAGCCGCAGGATCCGCAGGCGCGCTTCCTCAAGGGACTCATCCTCACCGAACAAGGCGCTACCACGGATGCGATCGAAGTCTTCCGAAAGCTCACGCAGGATTACCCGGACCTGCCCGAGCCGTACAACAATCTCGCCGTGATCTACGCCAGTCAGGGTCATTACGAGAAGGCGCGCACCGCACTCGAAAAATCCATCCGTACTCACTCCAGCTACGCCACGGCCTACGAGAATCTGGGCGATATCTATGCCAGACTCGCGAGCCAGGCCTACGACAAGGCGCTGCAACTGGACTCCTCCAACTCGACGACGCAAAGCAAGCTGATGCTGGTCCGCAGCCTGGTCGGCACGGTGCCGCAACCCAGCGTCGCCACGGCGAGCAAGATCGCGAAGCCGGTCGAGGTGGCCACGGTGGCCACGGTGCCCGAGGCGCCGGCACCGGTTCCGGCGGCGACTCAGGCTGCGCCCGAGGCCAAGTCCCCGCCGGTGACCGCAGCGACGGCGCAAAAACCACTCGAACACGACTCGGCGCCGAAACCAGCGGCAGACTCGCGCAGCGAGGTACTCGCCGCGGTCGAGGCATGGGCCAGCGCCTGGTCGAGGCGGGACGTCGACGCCTATCTCGCGCACTACGCCCCGAACTTCAAGACGCCGCGCGGCGAGCCGCGTGGTGCGTGGGAAAAGCTGCGCCGCAGCCGCCTCGCCGGACCCAAGTCGATCGCGGTCGAAATCAAGTCGCCCAAGGTAACTCGCGAGACCGACGCGGCAGCGCGCGTCACGTTTCACCAGGACTACCGGTCCGACCGCTTCAGCGGTACCAGCGACAAGACCCTCGATATGGTGAAGATCGACGGACGATGGCTGATCCGACAGGAGCGGGTAGGCAGCTGATGGCGAGGCCCGCGCCGCGCCTCGTTCTCGCGCTGGCGATGGTCTGCGCATCGCTCGCTCCGGGATTCAGTCAGGCGCGTTCGCCCGACGCCGCGCTCGAACACGGGCTCTCCGGCGTCATTCAGGCCATCGAGAAAGATCGTCCGGACGTAGCCCTGCAGCGAGTCGACGCGCTGATCGCGGCCCATCCGACGTTCCGCCTTGCGCAACTGATTCGTGGCGACTTGCTTGTGGCGCGTACCCGGCCGCTGCAGACCTTCGGCGACGTAGCGAAGGGCGTTCCGCGTGCGAAAGTTGAAGGCCTGCGCGAGGAAGCGCTCGCGCGCCTGCGCGGGCTGCGCGCGCGCCCGGCGGCGGACCGCGTTCCGCGCTACATTCTGCAGCTGAATCCAGAGCAAAAGTACGCGATCGTCGTCGACTCACAGCTGTCGCGACTCTACCTTTTCAGGAACGTAAACGGCCAGCCGCAATACGTGGAGGACTACTACGTCACGCTCGGCAAGCGCGGGATGGAAAAAACGCGCGAAGGCGACCAAAAAACCCCGATCGGGGTCTATCACGTGGTGGCGAACCTGCCGCGCAAGAAATTGGCCGACTTCTACGGGGCAAGCGCCTTCCCCATCGACTATCCGAACGCCTGGGACAAGCTGATGGGACGCAATGGGCACGGCATATGGCTGCATGGAACCCCGTCCGACACCTACAGCCGTCCGCCGCGCGCGAGCGATGGATGCATCGTGCTCGCCAACCCGGACCTGGAGTCCGTCGGGCCCTACATGCAGATCGGGCTGACACCGGTGATCATCGCCGACGAGATCCAGTGGAGCAGCCTCGCCGCCGTCGAGGCGGACCGCAAAGCGCTCGCGCACGCGATCGACACCTGGCGCTCCGACTGGGAAAGCCGCGATACCGCGCGCTACCTGGGCCATTATTCGAAGCGCTTCCGGGCCAACGGCCAGGACTATGCGGCGTGGGCGGCGCGCAAGGGAAAGATCAATTCCACCAAGAGCTGGATCAAGATCGGCATATCCAACCTGGCCATGTTTCGCTATCCGCGCGAGCGCGATTTCGCGGTGGTCAGCTTCGACCAGAACTACCGCTCCAACAACCTCTCAAACGTGATACGCAAGGTGCAGTACTGGTCAGAGGAAAACGGCAGCTGGAAAATCCTCTACGAAGGAACCGGCTGAACCCCCTCCGGCGCCAACCGTGGCGCCTTTCAGCGGAAAAACGCATGAACCTGCTCAAGCTCTGGAAACCTCTTGTCATTCTCTCGGCCGCCGCCGCCTCCCCCGCCGCGGCCGCGGCACCCCAAGTCGACGTCAAGACGAATCTCGGCACCATCCGGCTCGAGCTCTATCCGTCGAAGGCGCCGAGGACCGTCGCGAACTTCCTGCAGTACGTGCGCGAAGGCCACTACAACAACACGATTTTCCATCGGGTGATCGACGGCTTCATGATCCAGGGCGGCGGATTCGACAGGAGCTACGACCAGAAACCAACGCACCCGCCGATCCCGAATGAAGCGCAGGCCGGAGTCAAGGCCTGGCTGAAGAACGACATCGGTGCGATCGCCATGGCGCGTACTTCCAACCCGGACTCGGCGACCGCACAATTCTTCATCAATCTCGCGGACAATGCGTTCTTGAACTGGGGCGACCCGCGCGGCGACGGCAACGGCTACGCTGTCTTCGGCAAAGTGGTATCGGGCTTTAACGTCGTAACCAGGATCGCCAAGACGCCAACCGGACGCGGCGGGCCCTTTGCCGGCGACGTGCCGCGCGAACCGATCGTCATCGAATCGATGACGCTGGTCGACGGCAACTAGACGGCAGCGTGGGCCCAGACCTGCTTATCTCGGACCTGCACCTGTCGCAAGAGCGACCTTTCATTGCCGGCCGTTTTCGCGAATTCCTGAAGGACCAGGCAGCCGCGGCGAGATCGCTCTACATCCTGGGCGACCTGTTCGACTATTGGGTCGGCGACGACGAGCTGCACGTGCCAGGCGCGGATCCCCTGGCAAGCGAGGTCGTTGCCGCACTGCACGCGCTGGCGCGCGGCGGGACAGCCTTATGCGTCATGCAAGGCAACCGCGATTTCCTGCTCGGAAGCGGATTTTTCTCCGCTTGCGGCGCACAGCCGCTCGCCGACCCGTCGATCGCGAACATCGGCGGCGTCGAGACGCTGCTGATGCACGGCGACACGCTCTGCACCGACGATCTCGACTACATGGCATGGCGCAGCACGGCCCGCTCGGCCGCCTGGCAGGCCGAATTTCTGGCCGCGCCGATCGGCGAGCGGCGCGCACGCTCTCGTGCGCTGCGGAACGAGAGCGAAACGCGCAAACGCTCCAAGAGCGCCGCCATCATGGACGTCAACCCGGAGGCCGTACGACAGGCGTTTCGCCGCCACGCGGTCACGCGCCTGGTCCACGGGCACACGCATCGGCCCGCGCATCACGAGCTCGAGCTCGAGGGCCGACGCTGCGAGCGCTGGGTTCTGCCTGACTGGTACGAGACTGGCGGCTACCTCAGGGCGGAGGACGGGGCCGCCCGCCTGGTGCATTTCCCGCTGCGCGGCCACTAGAGGCCACGCGCGAGATCCTCGCGCAGGTCGACCTGGCCTTCCAGGCCGACCGCGACGCGCACCAATCCATCCGTGATTCCCGCGGCGGCGCGAGCCTCCGGCGAGATCCGCCCATGGGTGGTGGTCGCGGGATGGGTAATCGTCGTCTTCGTGTCGCCGAGATTGGCAGTGATCGAAATCAGGCGCGTGGCGTCGATCAGTTTCCAGGCCGCGGCACGCCCGCCCTTGAGCTCAAACGAGACG
>JBOIFB010000142.1:0-7682 GCA_050741415.1 Burkholderiales bacterium
GGCAGGCGCCGAACCACTGCAGCGCGCTCGCGCCGCATTCGGAGCAGACGTAGACCGACTTCGCGCGCGCCATCAGGGCGCCTCGAGCACCGGCACGCGCGGCGCGAGCGCGCACAGCAGCTCGTAGCTCAGTGTTCCCGCCGAGGCGGCCACCTCGTCGGCCGGCAGGCCCTGGCCCCAAAGCGTCACCAGCGAGCCGATGCTGGCGCCCGGAATTCCGCTCAGGTCGACGCAGATCATGTCCATCGAAATCCGGCCGACGCTGCGCGTGCGCACGCCGTCGACCAGCACCGGCGTGCCCGAGGGCGCGTGGCGCGGGTAGCCGTCGGCATAGCCGCAGGCTGCGACCCCGAGCGTCATCTCGCCCGCGGCCTCGTAGGAAAAGCCGTAGCCGACGCGCTCGCGCGGCGTAATGCGCTGCATGGCGATGATTTCCGTGGTGAGCGTCATCGCCGCCTCGAGCTCGAGCTCGATCGCGCTGCGGTCGGCAAATGGCGAGCAGCCGTAGAGCATGATCCCGGGCCGCACCCAGTCGGCACGAGTCTGCGGAAAGCGCAGCAACGCGGCCGAATTGGCGAGCGAGCGCGGCGCGCCTGCGAACGGCGCCACGATTTCGTCGAACCAGGCGAGCTGCGCCTCGACCCCGCTCGCGCCGTCCGCGTCGGCGAAGTGGGTCATCAGCGTCACCTGCCGCACCTGCGGGTTGGCCTCGAGCGCGTTCCACGCCAGGCGCAGATTGTCGAGCGTGAAGCCGAGCCGGTTCATGCCGCTATTGACCTTCAGATAGACGTCGATCGGCGCGGCGAGCGGCGTCTTGGCCAGCATCTCGATCTGCGCCGCGCTGTGCACGACCGGCGTCAGGCGGTACTCGCACACCAGCGGCAAGTCCTGCGCGCTGAAGAAACCCTCCAGCAGCAGGATCGGCTTTTGCACGCCCGCCAGCCGCAGCGTGATCGCCTCCTCGAAGTCGAGCAGCGCGTAGCCGTCGGCGCCGGCAAGCGCGCCTGCGGCGCGCCGCAGGCCGTGGCCGTAGGCGTTGGCCTTGATCACCGCCCACAGCCTGGCGCCGCCCGCGTGCGCGCGCGCGCGCTCCAGATTGTGCGCCAGCGCACCGAGCGAGATGATGGCGCGGATCGGCCGCGGCATGCGCGCCTCAGCGCTGCTCGACGATGCGGAACACCGGCGCCTTGGGACGCTCGTCCATCAGCCCGAGCGCAGTGACCAGCGCCGCGGCCACCCGGTCGGTGGTCACCTGCATTTCCGGCCAGTGCTCGCGTGCGGCCTCGATCAGCGCGCCGATGTTTTCCGGCAGCGGCCGCTCGTCCTCCATCACCATGTCCTCCAGCATGCCGGGCTTGAGCTCGGGCCGGAACAGCAGGCCGTAACCGAGCTCGCCGGTGCGGAATGCGAGCCAGCGCCCTTGCTCGTCCGCCGCCACCGGTTCGAGCCCCGCGCCGAGCTCCGCGCGGCCGTTCGCCATCACCAGCACGCGGCGACCGTCGATCGCTTGCGCCACGGGGTCGTCGACGACCAGCGCGCGCGCGTGCGCGAAGCGCGCGTCGTGCGCTGGCTCGGCCGAAAGCGTCGCGCCGTAGGCCGCGGCCAGCAGGTGCGCGCCGAAGCCCAGCCCCACGATCGGCCGCCTGGACTTGGCGAAGGCGCGCACCAGGCGCAGCTCGTCGTCGACCCAGGGGCAGTGCTCGCCGTCGGTCGCCGCGTACGCAGCGCCGAGCAGCCACAGCGCGTCGAACTGCGAGGGCATGCCGGCGACGTCCTCGCCGGTCACCGGCCGCACGTACTTGAAGCCGATTCCGCGCGCCTCCCACTGCGCTTCGAGCGCGCCGAAGAACTCCGCGAAGCTGTGCTGGACGGCGAGAAAGCGCTTCACGACGCCGCGCGCCTCAGGCGGGAATCATTTCCGCCAGCCTTTCCTTGGCGAACTGGACGAAGGTGTTCACGAGCCGCGAGCGGAATTTCTCCTTCGGGTAGACCACTGAGAGGTTGCGGATCAGGCGCGGAGAGAGCGCCAGGCTGACCAGCTCGCCCAGGCGCGTTTCCTTCTGTACCGTCGCGCGCGACATGATGGTGAAGCCCAGGCCGGTGGCGACCAGCCCCTTGAGCGCCTCCGGGCTGCCGAGCTCCATGACGACGTTGAGCGACTCGGGCCGCACCCCGGCCTTCTGGAAGTAGGCGTCGGTCACCTCGCGCGTGCCCGAGCCCGACTCGCGGCTGATGTACGGGTACTCGACCAGCTGCTTGGGGGTGAGCGTCCTGTGTTTCGCCAGCGGGTGCGCAGGCCCGCACACCACCACCAGCTCGTCCTCGCAGCACACGTCGGTCGCCACTGCCGCGAGGTGCGAGGGCGCCTCGATGAAGCCGATGTCCAGGGTGTGCTCGGCGACGCGGTTCTCGACCGCGCCCGAGTTGGCGACGAACAGGCGCGGCACCACGTTGGGGTGTCTGGACTTGAAGTCGCCCAGCACCTTCGGCAGCAGGAACTCGGCGATCGTGGTGCTCGCGCCGATCAGCAACAGCCCCGCGATCTGGCCCGTCATCTCCTTCAACCTCGTGTCGAGCTCGGCCGACAGGCCCAGAATGCGCTCGGCGTAGTCGAGCACGATGTCGCCGGCGGGGGTGAGGGAAATGCGCCCGTGCCCGCGCTCGAACAGGCGGCTGTTGAAATGCTCCTCGAGCTGCTTGATCTGGAACGTCACCGCCGGCTGGGTCATGAACAGGGCCTCGGCCGCCTTGGTGAACGACAGATGCTTCGCAACGGCGTGGAATACCTGCAGGCGCCGGTCGGCCATCTTCGATCAATCCGTTCGATGCGCGTTGAGACAGCGCTTATTCAAGCATAATCCCGGCCTGATTCATAGCTTATGATGGTCTGTGAGCGACGCCTGGAAGCACCTCGATCTGTCCGGCGGCGGATTGCAGCAAGCCAACCTGCGTCTCGCGGCGGCGCTGCGCCGACGGCGCAGCGCCTACCTGCTGTGGCTCGCTTTTCCGCTCGGGGCGCACCGCGCCTACCTGCACGATCGCGCCGGGGCGTGGGCCTACCGGCTCGCGAGCGCCGCAGCGCTCGGCCTGCTGTGCATCGATGCGCGCGCGGCGGCGGCAGCCGCGCTGCTGATCCTTGCCGCCGCGCTGGTTGACCTTGCGCGCCTGGACGCGCGTCTGACGCGGCTCAACAAGACGATCCGCATGCAGGTTTACCTGCGCCGCCCTGAGTGAGCTTCGCCTGCGGCGTGATATAAAGCCGCACGCGAAAATCCGATGAATCTCGGCTTCTACATCATCATGGCGGCGCAGTTTTTCTCGTCGCTCGCCGACAACGCTCTGCTGGTCGCCGCGATCGCGATGCTGATGCAGTCGCACGAGCCGTCCTGGCTCACGCCGTACCTGAAATTCTTCTTCGTCCTGTCCTACGTGGTGCTCGCGCCCTACGTCGGCGCCATCGCCGACCGCCTGCCCAAGGGCCACGTGATGTTCATCTCCAACATGATCAAGGTCGTCGGCTGCGGCGTGATGCTGTTCGGCGTCAACCCGCTCGCGGCCTACGCCCTGGTCGGCCTGGGCGCCGCGGCCTACTCCCCGGCCAAGTACGGCATCCTGACCGAGTACCTGCCGCCGACCCGGCTGGTGCTCGCGAACGGCTGGATCGAGGGACTCACGGTGGCGTCGATCATCCTCGGCACCGTGCTCGGCGGCATTCTCATCAATCGGACGGTGGCCGAGCACCTGCTCGCCTTCGACCTGCCGCTGTTCGACACCGGCATCGACACTCCGCCCGAGGCGGCGCTGATCGTGATCGCGCTGGTGTACGTGGTGGCGGCGATATTCAACCTGTATGTGCCGCGCACCGGCGCCCCGATCAAGCACTTGCACGGCAGCCCGCTCGCCACGCTGAAGGATTTCTACCGCTGCAACGCCAGGCTGTGGCGCGACAAGCTGGGCCAGATCTCGCTCGCGGTCACGACCCTGTTCTGGGGCGTGGGCGCGACGCTGCAGTTCATCGTCATCGAGTGGTCGCACGCGTCGCTCCACTACGATCTCTCGCAGGCCTCCCTGCTGCAGGGCGTGGTGGCCCTGGGCGTCGCCGTGGGCGCCGTCACGGCGTCGCTGCGCATCCCGCTGCACCATTCGGTGCGCGTAATCCCGATGGGCATCGCAATGGGCATCATCGTGATGGCGATGGTGGTCGTGCGCAGCGCGTGGGTCGCCATCCCGCTGCTGGTTCTGATCGGCGCCCTCGCCGGCTACTTCGTGGTGCCGATGAACGCGCTGCTGCAGCACCGCGGCCACAACCTGATGGGCGCCGGGCGCTCGATCGCGGTGCAGAATTTCAACGAGAACCTGTCGATCCTGGCGATCATCGCGCTCTACTCGTGGCTGCTGCACCGCGGGCTGTCGATCTACGGCGTGATCGTGCTGTTCGGACTGTTCGTCGCCGGCACCATGACCCTGGTAGGACTGTGGTACCTGCGCAACCGGCGCCTGCACCGGCGCAAGATCGACCGCCTGCTGTCGTTCGCGCGCTCCGAGGACTATCACCACCATCGCCGCTTTCGCTCCGAGTAAGCCTTGTCGCGGCGTCATTCGGCGCGGCGGAACAGCTTGGCGTAGTCCTGCTTCGACAGCGGCGGCGTGCGCGCCACCGCAAGCAGGTCGTCCAGGTGCGCCGGTAAGCTCAGGCCCGCGAGCGCGCTGCCGATGCCCGGAGTGGAGCGCGCGAACTGCAGCGCGCGCTGCGCCGGGTTGGCGAGCCCAGGCACGCCGGCGGCGAGCGGGTCCTCGACGGCGAAACGCCCCTTGCCGAGCGTGTGGCTGGTCATCACGTAGACCCCCAGCTGGTGCGCGGCCTGCAGCGTCGAGGCGATGTTGCCCTTTCCGGTCGCCTGCGAGAAGCGGGTGAAGCCCTCGGCCATGGCGGGGTTGAACGGCAGCTGCACCAGGCGCTGGTGATGGCGCGCGCGCGGGTCCGAGTCCTTGTGCACGATCCGCGCCGCGCCTTCGGCCAGTCCCTGCAGCGAGGTAATCGACTGGAATAGCGCATCGTCGGTCTCGACCCGCATCGCGTCGAAAGTCGAGATCCCGTACTGGCGCAGCTTGCCCTCCTTCACCGCCTGCTCGAGCACCGCAAAGGCGCGTGCCAGCTTCTGATTGGCGCGTTCCTTGCCGATGGCGCGGATATGAATTTCGGGCTGGTCGACCAGGAACGCATCGAGCGTTTCGAGCCCGAGCGCGGCGCGCGCGAATTCGAGCTGCCAGGCAAGGTAGGCCGCGGCGAGCAGGTGCGCGCCGGCGAGATCGGCGCGCGTGCCCAGTCCGCGCGCCGCGATATTGGCGTCGAACCAGCGCTCGAAATCCTCCGGCTGACCTTGCGGGAAAAGCAGGAAGCCGCCCTTGACCGCGACGAATACCTGTTCGCGCGCAACGCCGGCGGCGAAGGCGCGCTCGAGGCCCGCGCGCAGCGCCGCCAGGGCGCGGCCGTAGCGGTAGTGCACCGCGGTATCGATCACGTTCAGGCCCGAGACCAGCGCGCGCTCGACGATGCGGGTCACGGCCTCGTCGGTGGCGTCGTCCGCCGCCCCGGGAAAGCTGCCCACGCCGAGCGAAGAAAGCTTCAGGTGCTGATTGAGGAACTCGCTGTAGTGGCCGGGGGCGCATGCGGCGCCGAACGACGCGGCGTACGCCTCGGTGGCGGCGCGGGTGGCGTGCCCCGGGATCATGCGAGCCGCGGATGGCGCGCCGCTGCGCGCGCCAACGCCTTTACTTCGGGCCGGATCGAGGCCAGCCCCGGCGGGTCGGCGAAGGACTCGAACATCCACGGCACGGCCTGGTCGTCTTCGTGTTCCCAGCGCGCTTCGCGCAGCAGCGCAGCGCCGGCGGGCGGCATCGCGTCGGGCAGCGCGCGTCCGGCGAGCAGCGCCCAGACGCCGGCCCAGGCGCGCGCCACCAGCAGCGGGTGGTAGCCCCCGCCGCCGGTCGCGAGCAGGCGCGGCGCGCCCTCGACCACGCGCGCGATCGCGGCGAGGAAGCCCTGCGTGGTCACCGCGAGCTTGCCCAGCGGATCGGGCGCGATCACGTCGGTCCCGGCCTGCAGCACCACCGCGTCGGGCGCAAACCGCTGCAGCGCACGCGGCCACACCGCGTCGAACGCAAGCAGGTATTCGGCGTCGTTCGCGCCGCGCGGCAGCGGCAGGTTGACCGCGTCGGGATCTTCCAGCGCACCGCCGGCGAAGGGATAGGCGTAGCCGGTGTCCATGTGCAGCGACAGCACCAGCACCTCCGGGTCGGCGCGCAGCGCATCGGACACGCCGTCCGGGTAGTGCGCGTCGAGATCGACGTACAGCACGCGCAGCCCCGCTGCGCGCAGGCGCAGCACCGCGAGCGCGTTGTCGTTGAAGTAGCAAAAGCCCTGCGCGCGCCCGGGGCGCGCGTGGTGCATGCCGCCCGCCGGGTTGAACGCGCGCCGTCCGGCGAGCGCCTCCTCGGCCGCCTGCAGGCTGCCGCCGGCGGCGGTCGCGGGTCGGGTGAACACGTCGGCGAACCAAGGGTTCTCCAGTACGCCGAGCGCGTAGCGCTCGCGGTCGGCCTGCGCCACCTCGCGCGCATCCTCGGCTCGGCGCACCGCGGCGACGTAGCCCGGCTCGTGGAACGCGGCCAGCTCCGCCTCCGTTGCGGCGCGCGCTTCCAGGTACTCGCCTTCGGCCAGCAGCCCGCAGCATTCGATCAGCCGCTCGGCCAGCGCCACGCGCGGAATCGCGAGCGGATGGTTGCGCCCGTAGCCGCGCGCGGCGAAGCGCGGCGAGGAGATGAAGCGCGCTCTCACGCCGCGATTCTTCTCTCTTTGACGCAGCGCGTTCGAACATAGAGGTAGAGGTGGCGCGCGAGCCGGATCGCCATCTTCTCCGGCACCGCGGGCAGCGCGTCCGCCCGGCCCAGGGCGAGGCAGTTGCGGTAATAGACCAGCTCGCGCAAGTTGTCGCGGATCGCGTTCCAGGTCGGGTCGCTCTTCACCAGGACCTTGAACGCATCGAGCAGATCGCCGTCCGCGGCCGGCACCGGCTTGCCGCCTTGCGCCGCGACGTAAGCGCGGATCATGGCGAGCGCGGCGCCGCTTGCCGCCTCGAGCGCGGGCTCGAGCGCCACCGGCTCGCCCGCGGCGAGCTTTCGCTCCCAGGCGCCGATCTCGGCGTCGATCCGGTCCAGTTCGCCATGCATGCGTTATATTAGCGTCGTCTTATGGAGACGTCATGGCCAAACCGCTGGTGCGCACGGTGAAGCTCAACGGAGTGCAGTACAACGCGAACCGCGATCCGCAGGTCTACCGGCGCGTCGCGGGCGAGGCGTTCCGGCTCGAGGCGCTGCTCGAGGGTTCGGGCAACGCGCAGTGCGAAGTCCGCGACGAGCAGGGCGGCATTCTGGCCGCGGGCACGCTTGCGCGCCCGGGGCGCTTTTCCTGCGAGCTGAATTTCACGCAGCCGGGCACGAGGCTGGTGACGTTGCGCGTCACGGGCGGCGACGAGCAGTACGCGCAGACGCTGCGCCTGGACTTGATGGCGCACGCCCGGATCGGCTGAGTCAGAGTATCACCGGCGCATCGGGCAGCTCGTCGGCGTTGCCCGGCCCTGCCGCGAAATGGCGCGCCAGCAGCGCGCCGATGCGCCGCAGCCCGA
>JBOIFB010000143.1:0-7618 GCA_050741415.1 Burkholderiales bacterium
GATCAAGGTGGTCGATGCGGCGCCGCGCCAGATCCCGGCGCCGGACGCCGTCCAGCGCGCCCTGGACCTGCTCCGTTCCGCAAGAAAGCCGCTGATCATTCTCGGCAAGGGCGCCGCGTATGCGCAGGCGGATGCCGACATAAGAAGTCTGATCGAAAAAACCGGAATCCCCTATTTGCCGATGTCGATGGCGAAGGGCCTGCTGCCCGACACGCACGAGCAGTCGGCCTCCGCGGCGCGCTCCTACGTGCTGCCCGAGGCGGACGTGGTGATGCTGATCGGCGCGCGGCTGAACTGGCTGCTCTCGCACGGCAAGGGCAAGACCTGGGGCGGCAAAGACGCGAAGGACTGGGGCGGCCAGAAGTACGTCCAGGTCGACATCTCGCCGCAGGAGGCGGACAGCAACGTGCGCATCGACGCGCCGGTGGTGGGCGACATCGGCTCTTGCGTGTCGGCGCTGCTCGCCGCCATCGACTCGAGCGCGGGCCCAGGCTGGCCCAAGCCGCCGGCGGAGTGGCTCGATGCCATCGGCGAGCGCAAGACCAAGAACGTGGCCAAGATGGCCGAGACGCTGGCGAAGAACCCCTCGCCGATGAACTTCCACAGCGCGCTCAACGTGGTGCGCGACATCGTCAAGGCCAATCCCGAGGCCTACCTGGTCAACGAGGGCGCCAACGCGCTCGACTTCACGCGCAGCATCGTCGACATGTACCGGCCGCGCAGGCGGCTGGACGTCGGCACCTGGGGCGTGATGGGCGTTGGCATGGGCTTCGCGGTCGCAGCGGCCGTGGTGGGCAAGCAGCAGGTGATCGCGATCGAGGGCGACAGCGCGTTCGGCTTCTCCGGCATGGAAGTCGAGACCATCTGCCGCTACGACCTGCCGGTGTGCGTGGTGATCCTGAACAACAGCGGCGTCTACCGGGGGGACGAGACGAATCCGACCGGCGGCCGCGATCCGGCGCCGCTGGCGTTCGTCAAGGACGCGCGCTACGAGAAACTGATGGAGGCCTTCGGCGGCGCGGGCGCGCACGCGACCACCCCGGACGCGCTGCGCAAGGCGATGGAAGAAGCCATCCGCTCGCGCAGGCCGACGCTCATCAACGCCGTCATCGACGCGAGCGCCGGCACCGAAAGCGGCCGCATCACGAACCTGAATCCGAGCGCCAAGAAAAAGTGAGATTCTGGAGATCCGCATGGAAGCCTTGAAAGACGTACGCATTCTCGACATGACCCACGTGCAGGCGGGTCCGACCTGCTCGCAGCTGCTCGCCTGGATGGGCGCCGATGTGATCAAGTTCGAGAATCCTCAGGGCGACGCGACGCGCGGCCAGCTGCGCGACGTGCCGAACGCCGACAGCCTGTATTTCACGATGCTCAACTGCAACAAGCGCTCCATCACCGTGAACATGAAGAGCACCGAGGGCAAGCAGGTGTTCAGCGACCTGCTGAAAAAGTGCGACATCATCATGGAGAATTTCGGTCCCGGCGTGCTCGAGCGCTTCGGCTTCGGCTGGGACAAGATCCGCGAGATCAATCCGAAGATCGTGATGGGCTCGATCAAGGGTTTCGGCTCGAGCGGCCCGTACGCCGACTTCAAGGCCTACGAGAACGTCGCGCAGGCGATGGGCGGGGCGATGAGCACCACCGGCGTGCCCGACGGCCCGCCGTTCGTCACCGGCGCGCAGATCGGCGACACCGGCACCGGCCTGCACCTGGCAATCGGGCTGCTCGGCGCGCTGCACCAGGCGCGGCGCACCGGCAAGGGCCAGTACGTCGAGGTGGCGATGATGGACGGCGTGATGAACCTGTGCCGGGTCAAGTTCCGCGATCACCAGCGCCTGACGCGCGGCGAGCTGTCCGAATACTCGGTGCCGACCTACCAGGGCATGGGCGAGGTGCCGCGCGCGGGCAACGACTCGGGCGGCGGCCAGCTCGGCAACGCGATCCACTGCAAGCCGCACGGGGCCAACGATTGGCTCTACATCGTGGTGCAGGAGGCGGTATGGGGCGCGCTCGCGAAACGCATCGGGCCGGAGCTGGGAATGCCCAACCTCGCGAGCGACCCGCGTTTCGCCGCCATCGGCGAGCGGCGCAGGAATCAGCAGCTGATGTGGACCCTGATCAACAAGTTCGCCGAGAAGTACACCAAGCGCGAGGTCATGGAGATCCTCAATCCGCTCGACGTGCCCTGCGGTCCGATCATGTCGACCGAGGACCTGGCCAACGACGCGCATGTGCGCGGGCGCGAGATGTGGGTCGAGCTCGACCACCCGCAGCGCGGCAAGTGGTTCAACGTCGGCATGCCGATCAAGCTCTCGGAGTCGCCCGCGGTGATCAGGCGCTCGCCGCTGCTGGGCGAGCACACCGAGGAAGTCCTGCAGCAGGTCCTGGGCTATGAAAAGGAAAAGATCGCGGCGCTGAAGAGCGCCGGCACGTTCTCGGCTCCGCCCAAGAAGGCCGCCTGATGAAAGTCGCGATCATCGGTCAGCAGGATTTCGGCAAAGCGGTGCTCGAGGCTTTCCTCGCGCGCGGCGACCAGGTGGCGGGCGTGTTCTGCGCGCCCGAGAAGCCCGGCGCGCGCCCCGACGTGCTCAAGGTCGCGGCGCAGGAAAAGGGGGTGAAGGTGTTTCAATTCGCTTCCCTCAAGAGCGACGAGGCGAAAAATGCGCTCAAAGGCCTGAATGCCGAGCTGGGCGTCATGGCCTATGTGCTGCAGTTCGCGCCGCAGGACTTCGTCACCATCCCGAAGCACGGCACGATCCAGTTCCACCCCTCGCTGCTGCCGAAGTATCGCGGCCCGAGCTCGATCAACTGGCCGCTGATCCGCGGCGATGCGAAGACCGGCCTGACGATTTTCCGCCCCAACGACGGCCTGGACGAAGGCCCGGTGATCCTGCAGAAGGAGACCGCGCTCAGCGCCGACGACACCCTCGGCACGGTGTACTTCGACCGCCTGTTTCCGATGGGAGTGGCGGCCATGCTCGAGGCGGCCGATCTGGTGATCGCCGGCAAGCACCGCGAGACAGTGCAGGACGAGTCGCAGGCGAGCTACGAGGGCTGGTGCCGCGAGGCTGAGGCGCGCATCAACTGGCACAACCCGATCGACTTCGTCTACGACCTGATCCGCGGTTGCAACCCGGCGCCCGGGGCATGGACCACGCTGAACGGCCAGAAACTGCAGATTTTCGACGCGCACAAGCGACCCGTGCGCACCTTCGGCGCCGTCAAGGGCAAGATCGGCGAAGTGGTCGAGGTCGGCGCGGCCAGCTTCCAGGTGACCGCCCAGGGCGGCCGGATCGAGGTCCTGCGCGCCAAGCTCGGCGAAGGCAAAAAGCTTGCCGCAGCTGACCTGCTGGGGGCCGGCCAGATCAAGGCCGGCCTGCTGCTGGGCAGCTAGAGCGCCCCCAAGGCCTTCGCGTCACCTCCCCCGCCAGGGCCGGCCGGCCCTGGCGCGCTGGCGCTTGCTTCGGCCCCGGTTGCGCCCAAATATTTGACGCAGCTTATATCTGACTGCAACAATGCGCATTAGGCTTTTGTTTTATGGGGGTTGTTTGGGGGCCGCTGGCGCATGAAGTCGGGTTTCTGGAAATCTGACTGGTTCCTCGGCGTGGTGGTGGTGCTGCTGGTGTTCTTCGCCGGCGGCAGCGACCTGCTGCAGAGCCTGGAGCGCAAGGCCTACGACATGGGCGTGCAGGCCTCGTCGCGCACGCCGTCGGACCGGATCGCGGTGATCGCGATCGACGACGCGAGCATTGCCAACATCGGCCGCTGGCCTTGGCCGCGCGACGTGCACGCGAAGATGGTCGACCTGCTCGCCGCGGCGAAGGCCAAGGTCATCGGTTATACGGTTTTTTTCAGCGAGCCGCAGATCGACCCCGGCTACCGCTACATCACCCAACTGCTGGAAATGGCGCGCAAGGCCGTACCCGGAACGCCCGAGGGCAACGCGATGGCGCCCCTGGTTGCGGTGATGACGCAAGCCGAGGTCTCCCTCGACCGCGATCGCAAGCTGGCCGAAAGTTTCGCCAAGGCCGGCAACGTGCTGCTGCCGATGCTGTTCACGCTTGGGCAGCCCAACGGCAGGCCCGACCAGCCGCTGCCGGACTTCGTGCAGAAGAACGCCTGTTCGCGCGTCAGCGGCGACCAGGGATTCGCGCTCCCGACCGAGAGCGTTCAGATTCCGGTCGCGTCGATCGGCAGGGCGGCCGCCGGGCTGGGGCACCTGAACGCCAACCCCGATGTCGACGGCGCGATCCGCACCGAGCCCCTGGTGCTGCAGTACTTCGACCAGTACTACCCGTCGCTGTCGCTCATGATCGCAGCCAAGAGCCTGAACCTGGGGCCGGCCGACATCTCGGTGCGCCTGGGCGAGGACGTGTCGCTCGGCAAGCTCAAGATCGGCACCGACTCGCTGATGCAGATGCTCACTTATTTCTACAAGGACCACGACGGCAGGCCGGCATTCCAGATCGACTCGTTCTACGATGTATTGAGCGGCAAAATTCCGGCCAGCAAGTACGCCGGCAAGATCGTGCTGATCGGTGCGACGGCCGCAGGCGTCGGCACCACCTCGGTGACGCCGATCGCGCCCGCGATGCCGCCGGTGCTGACCCTGGCGCACTCGGTTTCGTCGATCCTGCAGCAGGATTTCTTCGTTTCGCCGACCTGGGCCTGGGCCGCCTCGAAGGCGGTGTTCCTGCTGGTGGCGGTCTACCTGATCGTGCTGCTGCCGCGGCTCAAGGCCGGACTCGCGGCCGCGCTGACCGGCGGCTTGCTGGCGGCGCTGCTGGCGGTGCATTTCGGCCTGATGACGGCGCGCGGCGTGTGGCTGCCGCTCATGGTGCCCGCGACGCTGCTGCTGCTTGGCCACCTCGCGCTGGTCACCAAGCGCTTCATCGTCACCGAGCGTGCCAAGCTGCGCTCGGACGAGAACTCGGCGGAGTCGAACCGCATGCTCGGCCTCGCCTACCAGGGCCAGGGCAATCTCGACATGGCGTGGGACAAGTTCCGCCAGGTGCCGATGTCCGACGCGGTGCTCGAAAATCTCTACAACCTGGCGCTCGATTTCGAACGCAAGCGCCAGTTCAACAAGGCCGAGTCGGTGTTCCGCCACATGCACGAGTTCAAGCCGCAGTTCCGCGACCTGGCGCAGCGCCTGTCGCGCGCCAAGCAGCTGTCCGAGACGGTGATGCTCGGCGGCGGGAGCGGCGGCACCAACGCGAGCATCCTCGGCGCGGGCGGCACCGTCGAGAAGCCGATGCTCGGGCGCTACCAGATCGAGAAGGAGCTGGGCAAGGGTGCGATGGGCGTGGTCTATCTCGGCAAGGACCCGAAGATCGGCCGCGTAGTGGCGATCAAGACGATGGCCCTGGCGCAGGAGTTCGAGCCGGAGGAACTGGCCGAGGTGAAGGAGCGCTTTTTCCGCGAGGCCGAAACCGCCGGGCGGCTGTCGCATCCGCACATCGTCACCATCTACGACGCCGGCGAGGAGCACGACCTGTGCTTCATCGCAATGGAGCTGCTCAAGGGCGGCGACCTGGTGCCGTTCACCAAGCCCGGCAACCTGTTGCCGCAGGACAAGGTGGTGTCGATCGTGGCGCGCGTGGCCGAGGCGCTGGGCTACGCGCACAGGCAGGGCGTGGTGCACCGCGACGTGAAGCCCGCGAACGTGATGTACTACCCGGATACCGACGCGGTGAAGGTGACCGACTTCGGCATCGCGCGCCTGACCGACAGCTCAAAGACCAAGACCGGGATGGTGCTCGGCACGCCCTCGTACATGTCGCCCGAGCAGCTCGCGGGCAAGAAGATCGAGGGCCGCAGCGACTTGTTCTCGCTCGCGGTCAGCTTGTACCAGATGCTGTGCGGCAGGCTGCCGTTCGAGGGCGAGTCGATGGCGCAGCTGATGTTCAAGATCTCGAGCGAGGCGCCGGCCGACATCCTGTCGATCAACCCGTCGGTGCCGCCCTCGCTGGTCGCTTTCATCGCCCGGGCGCTGGCGAAGAACCCGGACGAGCGTTTCCAGACCGGCGAGGAATTCGCCCAGGCGCTGCGCACGGCCGCGGGCGGCGCTCCGGGCGGCGGTGCGACGGCCCATCCCGCGGTCGATATCGAGCTGTGAGCGACGACGCATGGACCTGAGCCGCGTACTCCAGATCGTGAGCCGCACCGACCCCGGCATGGTGCGCGCGCACAATGAAGATGCGGTCGCGTCGGACGCGGCGCGCGGGATCGTGGTGCTTGCCGACGGCATGGGGGGCTACAACGCGGGCGAGGTCGCAAGCGGCATGGCAACGACCGTGATCACGGCCGAACTGGCGCAGGCGATGGCGAGCGCGAACCCGCAGGATCCCGACCCGCAGACGCGCCGCCCGCAGGCGGAAAGACTGCTGCGTGAGCAGATCCTGAAGGCGAATACGTCGATCCACCAGGCGGCGCAGAGCCAGCCGCAGTACGCCGGCATGGGCACCACGCTGGTGACCTGCCTGTTCTACGACAACCGCATGATGGTCGCCCATCTGGGCGACTCGCGCCTGTACCGCATGCGCGACGGTGCGCTGACCCAGGTCACGCGCGACCACTCGCTGCTGCAGGAGCAGATCGACTCCGGACTGATCACGCCCGAGCAGGCGAAAACCGCGCAGCACCGGAACCTTGTCACCAAGGCGCTCGGGATCGATCCGAGCGTCGAGCCGGAGATCCGCGAATACCGCACGGCGCCGGGCGACATCTATCTGCTGTGCTCGGACGGCTTGTGCGACATGGTGAGCGACGAGGACATCGGCATGGCGCTTGAAGCGCTTGGCGCGAACCTGGAACTGGCCGCTCAGCAGCTGGTGCAGATGGCCAATGACAACGGGGGGCGCGACAACGTTTCGGTTATACTCGTACGCATCCTGCGGGAGTACCCCGCCGCCCGCGGCGTTATGGCCAGGTTTTTTGCATGGTTAAAATAACCCCCAGGGGTCAGCTATGGCGAAACTGATACTCAGCATGGACGGGTTGGTGCTCAAGGAGATCCCCTTGGTGAAGGAGCGCACCACCATCGGCCGCAAGCCGCACAACGACATTCAGATCGACAATCTGGCGGTCAGCGGCGAGCACGCGGTCATCGTCACGATCCTGAACGACTCGTTCCTGGAAGACCTGGGCAGCACGAACGGCACGCTGGTGAACGGCAACGCGGTCAAGAAGCATTTCCTGCAGAACAGCGACATCGTCGAGCTGGGCAAGTACAAGTTGAAATACCTCGCCGAGCCCGGCCAGCAGCCTGCGGCCACGGCGGCCGATTTCGAAAAGACCATGGTGCTGCGGCCCTCCGCGATGAAGGCGGCGCAGGATCAGGCGCGCGCCATGGCCGGCGGCGCCCAGGCCCAGTTCCAGCCGCAGGCCGCCGAAGCGCTGCGCGCGAACGCGGCGCAGCAGGTGGCCGCGAACGCGGCTTCGACCGGCGCGGCCAGCGCTGCCCCGGAAAGGGAAAAGAGCCCGTCCGCGGCGTGGTCGGAGAAGAGCCCGGCAGCGCCGATGTCGCCCGCCACGGCGCCAATGGCCGCGCCCTTGTCCGTCGCGGCCTCTGTCGCGCCGCCGCCGGCCGCGCCGGCCGCGCCCAAGTCAGGGC